>JAPFFX010000259.1 GCA_026645375.1 Citricoccus sp. WCRC_4
CGCCGTCGTCACCCTTGCGGGGCTCGACCGGCATGTCGTGGATGACGATGCCGCGGCCCTGGCAGTGGTCGCAGTTCTCGCTGAACGCCTCGAGCAGGCCGGTGCCGATCCGCTTGCGGGTCATCTGGACCAGGCCGAGCGAGGTGACCTCGGCGACCTGGTGGCGGGTGCGGTCGCGGCCCAGGCACTCGACCAGCCGGCGCAGCACGAGGTCCCGGTTGGACTCGAGCACCATGTCGATGAAGTCGATGACGATGATGCCGCCGATGTCCCGCAGGCGCAGCTGGGGGACGATCTCCTCTGCGGCCTCGAGGTTGTTCTTGGTGACCGTCTCCTCCAGGTTGCCGCCGGAGCCGGTGAACTTGCCGGTGTTGACGTCCACCACGGTCATCGCCTCGGTGCGGTCGATCACCAGCGAACCGCCCGAGGGCAGGAAGACCTTGCGCTCGAGTGCCTTGTGCAGTTGCTCGTCGATCCGGTTGGACGCGAACAGGTCCTCGCCGCCGTGGTCCTCGGGCTTCCACTGCGAGAGCCGGTCCAGCAGGTGCGGGGCCACGTAGGTCACGTAGGCCTCGATGTTGTCCCAGACCTCGGGGCCCTGGACGACCATCCCGGAGAAGTCCTCGTTGAACACGTCCCGGACCACCTTGATGGTCAGGTCCGGCTCCGAGTACAGCAGTTCGGGGGCCAGGGTCTTGGTGGACGTCGACTTCGCCTCGATGCCCTCCCACTGGGCGCGCAGGCGGTTGATGTCGTTCATCAGCTCCTGCTCGGAGGTGCCCTCCGCCGCGGTGCGCACGATCACGCCGGCGTTCTCCGGCAGGTGGTCCTTGAGGATCTTCTTCAGGCGGGACCGCTCCACGTCGGGGAGCTTGCGGGAGATGCCCGTCATCGAGCCACCCGGCACGTACACCAGGTACCGGCCCGGCAGGGAGACCTGGCTGGTCAGGCGGGCACCCTTGTGGCCCACCGGGTCCTTGGTGACCTGGACCAGCACGGAGTCCCCGGACTTCAGCGCGTTCTCGATCTTGCGGGCCTTGCCCTCGAGGTTGGCGGCATCCCAGTTGACCTCGCCGGCGTACAGCACGGCGTTGCGACCACGGCCGATGTCCACGAACGCGGCCTCCATGGACGGCAGCACGTTCTGCACCTTGCCCAGGTAGACGTTGCCGATCATCGAGTCCTGCGTGGTGTTGGAGACGAAGTGCTCCGCGAGCACGCCGTCCTCCATGACCGCGATCTGGATCCGCTGCTCGCGCTGACGGACCAGCATCTTGCGGTCCACGGACTCGCGGCGGGCGAGGAACTCGGCCTCGGTGATGACGTGGCGGCGCTGGCGTCCGCCGGAACGGGACTCGCGCCGGCGCTGGCGCTTGGCCTCCAGACGGGTGGAGCCCTTCAGGCTGGTCACGCCCTGCGGTCCGGTCGAGGCGGTGGACTGGCGCGGGGCACGGACCCGGGTGACGGTGTTCTCCGGGTCGTCGTCCGAGCCGCCCGCCAGCTCCATGTCCACGTCTCCGCGGCGGCGACGGCGGCGACGGCGCGTGCCCGAGCCGTCCCCGTTGCCGTCACTGCCGCGCTGGTCCTCGGACGTCTCACCGTCCCCTGCGGTGGAGGTGTCATCCTCCTGGCCGCCGGCATCGGCGTCCCGGGAGTCCCCGGCATCCCCGGAGTCACCGCCGGCGCGGCCCTCGGACCCGCTGCCGGTCCGGCCCCGGGAGCGCCTGCGGCGGGACCGGCGGGATCCGGCCGAGCGCCCCTCGGCGTCGCCGTCACCCTGGTCGTCGCCGTCGTCACCGGAGTCACGGGCCTGACGGTCGTCCACGTCCTCGACGTCCTGGTCGGCGTCCCGGTCGTCGCGGTCGCGGCGCCGGGTCGGGACCGGCGGAATGGTCGAGAGGTCCGGTGCCTGGAAGATCAGTGCCAGGGGGTCGGCGGGCACTGCGAAGGGGTCCGCCTGGTCCGGCTCGTCGGACGCCTCCTCGGCGTCCTCGTCTTCGGCGTCCTCGTCCTCGGCGTTCCCGTCGTCGGACGCCTGGTCCTCGGGCCGACTGGTGGCCGTCGTGGCCGCGACGTCCTCGGAGACCGGGGCTGCCGGAGCTTTGGCTGCGGCCTCGCCCACCGCCGCCTGGGGATCCGGCATGTCGGTCTCGGCGGCCGTTCCCGCCTGGTGTGCAGGAGCGGCACCGGCCGGGGCCTCAGGGTCGACGGGTGCGGCCGTCACGGGCGTCTCCTGCTCGGCGGCGTCCGCCGCCGGAGTCTCCAGGGCCCCTGCCGGGCCGGCGGCGTCCTGCGCCGGCGGGGCGTCCGATGATGCCGTCCCCGCGGCTTCGGTCTGCGAAGCGCCGTCGGGGGCCACGGTGTTCTCGGGGTTCTCGATGCTCTCGGCGATCCCACTGGGTTCGAGGGCTTCGGTGGATTCTGCGTTGTCTCGATCGTTGGCTGCCATGGACAGCACCTCCTGCCCTGCCGGCACGCCACACTCGCGCCCACAGGGCGGCCAGGTCCGTTCCCGGTGGCGTTGCCCCCGATCCGCCGGTGCGGTACTCGGGGTGCCGCCGTCGACGGACTCCAGAAAGTCTGAGGTGAACCGAGTCCCTGGTCTCCGCTGGATGCGGACGCGCAAGGCCGGAACCATCGGACGCCTGCCCGGTCTCACGCGTCGTGACACGTGCCGGAAGCGGCTCTCGCATGGCCGGGGACGCGCGGTCCGCATCCCTCCAGCCGGACAGTCTTCTCACACTGCCCCAGTCCTGTGCCGCCGGCCCGGTGGCCGTCCGATGGACCCTGCCGATGGTGTGGCCACCGGTGGGTCACCGATCATTCTCTCACACGGCCGGCCAGATCAACGGGATCGCGGGGCGGAATCCGGGCACCGGATCCCGGCGTCGAACCGTGGGGTCTTACCATGGTCCAGTGAACTCCCGCGCGGCACAGACCTCCCATCCCGGCTCCGACCACGGCGACGACGTCGACCTGGAACCCGGCATCGGGTCCGGGGAGGACGGTGCGCCCACCGGGGGCGCCGACGCCGGTACCGCCGACGACCGCCGGCCGAGCTGGTACGCCCGCCCGTCGGGGACCGCCTGGATGCTGCTGGTCACCGGGCTGATCGGGATGTACGGCACGGTCGCGCTGGTGGCCGAACGGGTCATGTTGTGGAATGATCCCAGCCACATCACCAGCTGCGATATCAACCCGTGGGTCTCCTGCGGCCAGGTGATGAAGACCTGGCAGTCCCAGCTGTTCGGCTTCCCCAACCAGTTCATCGGGCTCGTGGCCTTCTCGATCATCATCACCATCGCCATGGCCCTGTTCGCCGGGGCCCGGTTCCGGCGCTGGTACTGGGTCGGGATGAACATCGGCGTGTTCCTCGGCTTCGCGTTCTGCGTGTGGCTGTGGAGCCAGGCCGTCTACGAGATCAACATCCTGTGCCTGTACTGCATGGTGGTCTGGGCCATGATGATCCCGATGTTCGTGCTGCTCACCTCGCGCAACCTGCAGCACGGCGTGATCCCGGCGCCGGCCGGGGTGCGTACGTTCGCCGCCGAGTGGTCCTGGCCGATCATCGCCCTGCTCTACGTGGGCGTGCTCGCCTCGATCATGCTGCGGTTCTCCACCGCCTTCTTCTAGGCGGCGGTGGCGGCTACGCGCCGTCCCGGACGGCCAGCAGGGTGACCAGGTCCGTGCGCATCGTCGACGGGTCGGCGTCCGGGCTGGGCTCGGTCACGTAGATCTCCCAGAACGGCAACGCGGGCTGGTGGCCGGAGTCCGTCACGGCCTGCATGAAGCGCCCCCAGGCCTCTCCGAGCCCGTCGTAGGAACCCAGGTGGGAGATGATGGCGATCCTGCCGCCCGGCAGCCGCGAGGGCGACAGTGTCGGGCCCGGCCCCGTGGTCCTCGCCCCCGGCAGCGGGCGGTCCACGGGGATGCCGACCTCGAAGTCCACCGTGTCCGTGGGCATCCGGGTGTGCAGGGCGAAGGCCGGACCCACCGGCTGGATCCCCTGCTCGCCGAGCGCCGGGAACAGTGCGCTGAACGTGGAGTCGAAGATCTCCGCCATCCGGTCCATCGGATAGTCCTTGGCCACGTTGACCACGGTGGGGACCTCCGGGGCGTCCAGGACCGTGAGTTCGCCGTAGGGGCCGCCCAGGAAGTACGGGGCATCGGGCTGGGTGCTCATGGAGCGATCCTAGGGATCAGCGTGGCCGTGCGGCCACTCCCATCCTGCGCCGTGCTCCGCCGGCGCGCAGTCAGGAGAACCAGATCTCCAGCTCGCGCTCGGCGGAGAGCGTGGAGTCCGAGCCGTGGACCAGGTTCTTCTGGACGGACTCGCCCCAGTCACGGCCGAGGTCGCCGCGGATGGTGCCCGGGGCGGCGGTGGTCGGCTCCGTGGCGCCGGCGAGGGAGCGGAAGCCCTCGATGACCCGGTGCCCCTGGACGCGCACGGCCACGACCGGACCCGACCCCATGAACTCGACCAGTGGCTCGAAGAACGGCTTGCCCTCGTGCTCCTCATAGTGCCTGACCAGCATCTCGCGGGTCGGCACCTGCATCCTCAGGTCGGCGATGACGTAGCCCTTGGCCTCGATGCGGGCCAGGATCTGTCCGGTGAGGTTGCGGGCAACGCCGTCCGGCTTGACGAGGACGAGGGTCTCTTCGGGGTGAGTGGTCACAATCGCTCCTTGGTGGATTCGGTCATGGACATGGGCAGGGGCCGGTCCGCGGCTGCCCGCTGGCCGTCAGGTCAACCCTAACGGTCCGTCGAGAGGGCCCCGCGCATGTATCCGGGACGCACACCAGCGTCCGTGCCCGATACCCCGTGCGGGCGCGCGCCACGGGTCGCGTCGTTCACCCGGCATCCGGGTGCTCGGCACGCCAGCGGGCCTCTGCCTCGGCCCGCTGGCGGTTCTCGCGGTCGATCTGGCCGCCCTTGGTGACGGCGTACCACCACGCGAGGCCGAAGCCGACCCCGATGATCACCATCGTGTACTCCAGGAAGGTCCCGAGCAGCAGGACCACCTGCAGGCCCCATCCGATCCAGATGCCCACCGGCTTGCGGACCAGGGCACAGGTGAGGATCGCCACGACGGCGAGCGCCAGGGACAGCCCCAGGATCCAGCCGGCCTGGGGCTCACCCCGGTGGAAGCCGAACAGGGCCAGTCCGAAGAGCACCAGGACGAGGGCCTCCATGACGAGCACGCTCGAGGTGAACGTGGCGCGGATGGAACGAGCCTTCTTCGCCTGGCCGGGCTTCCATTCCCGTTGCGCCTTCGTCTCGCGGGCGGGCCGCCAGGACTCGCGGCCGGGCTGCTCAGCACTCATCGCGTGCTCCGCCGATGGCCGGAGTCACCGTCGGCGCCCGGATCATTCAGCCCATAGGTGTCATCGGGGACGTCGTGCTCGTCCCCACTGGACCCGGCGCCCGCTTCGGGGTCGTTCAGGCCATAGGTGTCATCGGCGACATCGTGATCGTCCCCACTGGACCCGGCGCCCGCTTCGGGGTCGTTCAGGCCATAGGTGTCGTCCATGAACTCGTCCTCGCGCATGTCCTCGTCGTCCTCGTCGAAGATGTCCTCGTCGTCCTCGTCCTCGTCCAGGCCGTCGCCGAGCTCCAGGCCCATGTCCGCGAATACCTCGACCCCGGGTGCCACGGGCACCACGCCGGGGGCCCCGGGCATCGCCGACTCGGCTGCCGGGGCGCCGAGCAGTTCGCGCACCTCGGCCACCAGGGTGATGGACCCGGTCACGAGAACGCCGCCACCGGTGCCGGCGCCGGCGCCCTCGGTGGCCTCCGCCCGGCCCACGGCCCACTCCAGGGCGTCCGGGATGGACTCGGTGGCGTGGATGTCGTCCTCGGGCCAGCCCGCGTCCAGCGCGGTCTGGGCCAGTTCTCCCGCGGGGATCGCCCGGGGCGAGTCCGACTGGGTGAGGCAGAGGTCCTCGACCAGGTCCCCGAACTGCCGGTACAGCACCGTCAGCATCTCCAGTGCATCCTTCTCCTGCAGGATGCCCACCACGAGCACCAGCTTCTCGAAGCCGAAGGCCTCCTGCAGGGCCTTGGCGGTCGCGGCGATCCCGGCGGGGTTGTGGGCGGCATCGACGACGAGGGTCGGCGCGGTGCGCACCACCTCCATCCGGCCCGGTGTGGACACGGCGCCCACGCCCTCCTGCAGCAGCCCGGACTCGAGTTCCCTCTCGCCGCCGAAGAACGCCTCCAGCGCCGCGACGGCGACCGCCAGGTTCTCGGCCTGGTGCTCTCCGTGCAGCGGCAGGGTCAGGTCCGGGTAGCGCCCGGCGATGCCCTGCACGGTGACCTGCTGACCGCCGACCGCCACGGAGCGGGACTCCACGCCGAAGTCCACCCCCTCGAAGCGGAACGGGGCGTCCACGGCACGCGCCGCGTCCAGGAGCACCTGTGCGGCGTCCGGGTCCTGGGCGGCCGACACGAGGAAGCCGCCGGGCTTGATGATCCCGGCCTTCTCCCGGGCGATCTCGGCGTCGGTGTCCCCCAGCAGGTCGGTGTGGTCCGCGGAGATGGGCGTCACCACGGAGACCACGCCGTCGGCCACGTTGGTGGCATCGGTGATCCCGCCCAGGCCCACCTCGAGCACCACCACGTCCACCGGCTCGTCCGCGAACACGGCGAAGCCGAGGATGGTCACGCTCTCGAAGTAGGTCAGCCGGTTCTCCCCCTCCGCCTCGAGCTCCGCGTCCACGACCTGGATCACCGGGAGGATCTCGTTCCAGATCCGCACGAACGTCTCGTTCGGCACCGGGGCGCCGTCGATGCTGATCCGCTCGGTCACGGACGTCAGGTGCGGCGAGGTGTACCGGCCCGTCCGCAACCCGTAGGCGCGCAACACCGACTCGATGATCCGCGCCGTGGAGGTCTTGCCGTTGGTCCCGGTCAGGTGGATGACCGGGGCGGCCTTCTGGGGTTCACCGAGCAGTTCCATGGCGCGCCAGAGCGGCGCCATGCGCGGTTCCATCTTGTTCTCCGGGGCCCGGGCGAGCAGGTCCCGGTAGACGGCCTCCACCGTCCGGGGTCCCCCGCCGGCCGCGGCGCTCACGCGTCACCCCCGGTGGCCACGGCCCCGGCGACGGCAGCGACCCGGGCGACCGCCACCTGGACGGTCCTGGTCGCATCCTCGGCCGGGTCCTGGCGCGGGTCCGCGACACCGGAGTCCGCCAGCACCAGTTCCACCGTCAGCGTCTCGCCCGAGACCAGGTCCCGGTGCGCGTCCACGGCCTGCAGGACGGCGGCCGGCCCGGTGATCACGGTCCGCACCCGGTCGGAGACCTCCAGTCCGGCGTCCTTGCGGGCCGACTGCACGGCACGGACCACGTCCCGCGCCGTGCCCTCGGCGGCCAGCTCCGCGGACACGGACGTGTCCAGGACCAGGAAGCCACCGGGCACCACGGCGACGGCACGCTCGTCGGCCGCGCCACCGCCGTCGGGGGCACCGTCCGCACCGGCCGGGGCGCCCACGGTGGTCTGCAGGGAGTACTCCCCCTCGGCCAGCTCGATACCACCGGCCACCACCGTGCCGTCCTCGGCGATCCGCCAGTCACCGGACTTGGCGGCCTTGATGACGGCCTGGACCTGCTTGCCCAGCCGCGGCCCGGCGGCCCGGGCGTTCACCGCCAGGGACTGGCTGATGCCGTAGTCCGCGGCGGAGACCTCCCCGGCGTCCTGCAGGTCCACGGACTTCAGGTTCAGCTCGTCCCGGATGATGTCGGCGTAGGGGCCCTCCAGCCCGGCGGCATCGGGCACGACGACGGTGAGGGACTGCAGCGGCAGGCGCACCCTGCACTTGGCCCCCTTGCGCAGGGAGGAACCGGCCGAGGCGATGCGGCGCACGGTCTCCATCCGCTCCACCAGCTGCTCGGCCTCCTCCGGTGACGCGAAGCCGGACAGGAACGGTGCCGGGTCCGGGTAGTCGGTCAGGTGCACCGAACGCCCCCCGGTCAGCCCGCGCCAGATCTCCTCCGACACCAGCGGCATCAGCGGGGCGGCGGCCCGGCAGAACGCCTCGAGGCAGGTGTGGAGCACGTCCAGGGCCTGGGTGTCCTCGTCGAAGAACCGCTGGCGGGAGCGGCGCACGTACCAGTTGGTCATGGTGTCCATGTAGACGCGCAGCGCCTCCGTGGCGTCCGAGACCTCGTAGGCGTCCAGTCCGGCCTTGACCTCGGTGAGCATCCGCGCCGTGGCGGCCAGGATGTACTGGTCCAGCGGGTCGCTGGACTCGTACCGGGCCTGCGCTCGGTAGCCCTCCGGCCGGTTGCCACCGTCCACCGCCGAGTTCGCGTAGAGGCTGAAGAAGTGCCACACGTTCCAGGCCGGCAGCAGCACCTGGCGGGTGCCCTCGCGGATGCCCTCCTCCGTCACGATCAGGTTGCCCCCGCGCAGGATCGGAGAGGCCATGAGGAACCAGCGCATCGCGTCGGAGCCGTCACGGTCCAGGACCTCGGAGACGTCCGGGTAGTTCTTCAGGGACTTGGACATCTTCTGCCCGTCCGAGCCGAGCACGATCCCGTGGCTGATGACGTTGGAGAACGCCGGCCGGTCGAACAGTGCGGTGGCCAGCACGTGCATGGTGTAGAACCAGCCACGGGTCTGGCCGATGTACTCCACGATGAAGTCGGCCGGGTTGTGGCCGCCGTCGAACCACTCGCGGTTCTCGAACGGGTAGTGCACCTGGGCGTACGGCATCGAGCCGGAGTCGAACCAGACGTCCAGGACGTCCTCGACGCGGCGCATCGTGGCCCCGGCCGCTGCGGCCTCGGGATCGGGGTGCGGGCGGGTCAGGTCGTCGATCCAGGGCCGGTGCAGGTCCACCTCGCCGGCGGCGTTGCGCGGCAGTCGGCCGAAGGCCTCCTCGAGTTCGGCCAGCGAGCCGTAGACCTCCTGGCGCGGGTAGTCCGGGTGATCGGATTCCCACACCGGGATCGGCGAGCCCCAGTACCGATTGCGGGAGATCGACCAGTCGCGGGCGTTCTCCAGCCACTTGCCGAACTGGCCGTGCTTGACGTTCTCCGGGATCCAGGTGATCTGCTCGTTGAGCTCGACCATCCGGTCCTTGAACGAGGTGACGGAGACGTACCAGGACGTGATGGCCCGGTAGATCAGCGGGGTGCGGCAGCGCCAGCAGTGCGGGTAGGAGTGCTCGTAGGAGGCCTCCTTGACCAGCTTCCCGGCCGCGCGCAGCGACCGGATGATGGTCCGGTTCGCCTCGAACACCTGGACGCCGGCGATGTCCTTCAGCACGCCGCCACCGCGGGTCTCGTCCCCGAACAGCGGCAGGAACCGGGCTCCCTCGTCCACCGAGAGGATGACCGGGATGCCGTTGGCCTCACAGACCCGCTGGTCGTCCTCGCCGTAGGCGGGGGCCTGGTGCACCACGCCGGTGCCGTCGTCGGTGGTGACGTAGTCGTCCACGAGCAGCCGCCACGCCCGCCCGGTGCCGTACGTCTCGACGTCCGCGAAGTAGGTGAACAGCGGCTCGTACAGCAGTCCGCCCAGCCGGGTGCCCGGGTAGGTGGCCGTCACGGCCTCGGTGATCGCGCCGGCGTCGGCGTAGCCCAACTCCCTGGCGTGCGCGCCGAGCAGGTCTTGGGCCAGCAGGTACCGGTGGCCGGCCACGTCCGCCGCGGCGTCCGGGCCGGCCGGGACCACCGCGTAGGTGATCTCGGGCCCGACGACGAGCGCCTCGTTGGTCGGCAGCGTCCACGGCGTGGTGGTCCAGGCCAGCACCCGCACGCCGGTGAGTTCCGCGGCCAGGCCGGCGTCGGCACCGCCGTCGGGCACCAGCTCCGCGTCCGCGGGCAGGCCGGTGATGGGGAAGGCCACCGTGACGGACGGGTCCTGGCGGGACTTGTAGACGTCCTCGTCCATGCGCAGCTCGTGGTTGGACAGCGGGGTCTCGTCCTTCCAGCAGTAGGGCAGCACGCGGAAGCCGCGGTACGTCAGGTCCTTGTCGTGCAGGGTCTTGAAGGCCCAGAGAACGGACTCCATGAACTCGGGGTTCAGGGTCTTGTAGTCGTTCTCGAAGTCCACCCAGCGGGCCTGCCGGTTGACGTAGTCCTTCCACTCCTCGGTGTACTTCAGCACCGAGGCGCGGCAGGCGTCGTTGAACGCGTCGATGCCCATGCCCTCGATCTGGGCCTTGTCCGTCATCCCCAGCTGCTTCATCGCCTCCAGCTCGGCGGGCAGCCCGTGGGTGTCCCAGCCGAAGCGACGCTCCACGCGGCGGCCCTGCTGGGTCTGGTAGCGGGCCACGAGGTCCTTGACGTAACCGGTCAGCAGGTGCCCGTAGTGCGGCAGGCCGTTGGCGAAGGGCGGGCCGTCATAGAAGACGAACTCGTTGGGCGTGCCGTCCGCGCGGTGGGCGGGACGGTGCTCGATGGAGGCCTGGAAGGTCCCGTCCTCCTCCCAGTACCGCAGGATGCGCCGCTCGATCTCGGGGAAGCGCGGCGAGGCCGGGGTGGTGTTCTGGGACTCCGCGTGCGGGTCGGAACTGGCGAGGGGGTACACGGTGTGGCCGTCCTTGTCTCGACGTGGGCTGCGTTCTGCTGCGTGTCTGCAAGGACGCCTGGCCTTCGCCCGAGGGGGTCCCCGGGGACGACGGCGGCGCGGTACCACCCTGCTTGCCGTCCCGTTCCGGTGGGCCGGGTCCGGCTGGCGCCGGCCGTGGACCTCCGAGGGCCGTGGACGACCGCTCGTGACTGCTGTGACGGGCTTACCCGTCCGGTTCTACTGGGGCCGTCAGGACGCCTGGCGCGGACGCGGGTCCGCCGGCGGCATCACGTGCCCGTTCTTCCGGAAGCTCACCGGTGATGGCCGGGTCAGTGCTTTGCCGCCGATTCTACGCCACGGGTCCTCGTCTGCGGCTCCCCGCCTGCCTCCCGGCCTGAACGGGGATCTGATCGGGAGCCTGGACGGGAGTCGGCGTACTCCAGCACGGCCGTGCTCACGGCGGAGATCACGGCGAGGGTGACGCGGGGACGCCGGGCACCGAGGAGGGCGACGACCTTCTCGGAGATCTCGTCCGTGACCGAACTCAGCCACAGCACCCCGGCCGTGAGCGTACCGGCGGCCACACCGGTCAGGATGGGCGCGCCCAGGCGCTGGACCGCCCCGGCCTGGGGCAGCGACCGCCCCTGGACCGAGGCCTCCCGCTCGGTCCGGTCGCGCACCAGGATGAGACCGGCCGCGACCGCCACCCCGGCGGTGGTCCCGCAGACGGTCATCAGCGGCCCGCGGGGGATCCGCCAGAACGGGATGAGGGTGCCGGCCCCGGTCAGCGCGCCCATCGCCAGGGCCCGTCGCAACCGCTGGGGGGCTGGTTCCTGGCGTGGTCCGCGACCCGAGCCAGCCGCTCCGGACCGCACGGAGTCCTGTGCGTGTGCTGCCGGGTCGGTCACCGGGTCCTCACTTCCTGATCAGCTTGAACTGGGCGGCCTGGGCGACCGGCCGCATCACGATCTGGTCCAGGTTGACGTGGTGCGGCACGGACACGGCATACGTGCAGATGTCCGCCACGTCCTCGGCGGTCAGGGGCTTCTCCACGCCCGTGTAGACGCTGTCCGCGGCCGCCTGGTCACCGCGCAGGCGGTTCCGGGTGAACTCCTCGGTGTGCACCATTCCGGGCAGCACCTCCACCACGCGCACGTTGTGCTCGGCCTCCTCCAGGCGCAGCGCCCCGACGAGACCGTGCTCGGCCATCTTGGCCGCGTTGTACCCGCCGCCGCCCTCGTAGCTGGCCAGGGCCGCCGTCGAGGTCAGGACCAGGACGGTGCCGCGCCCGGTCTCCCGGAGCATCGGCAGGAGGGCCTGCACGGTGTTCAGCGTGCCCTGGACGTTGACCCGGAACATCCAGTCCCAGTCGTCCAGCCCGCCCTCGGACACGCGGTCCGTGCCCAGCGCCCCGCCGGCGATGCACAGCACCGTGTCCGCCCCGCCGTTCTCCGCGACCTGGTCGCGCACCCAGGACATCTCCCGCGCGGACGTCACGTCCGCCGGCAGGGCCACGATCCGTCCTGGGGTCCCGGCGGCCTCATCAGTCAGGTCTTGCAACCGGGCGGCGCGGCGGGCGACGGCGAACACCGTCCACCCCTCGACGGCCAGCCGCAGGGCGGTGGCCCGGCCGATCCCCGAGGATGCCCCGGTCACGACGGCGGCGCGGCGCACCGTGTGCTCTGACTGTGGTGTGCTCTGGGTCTCGGTCATGGCACCACTGTAGGGGCCGCGGTCGACGGCGCGCGCCGGGATCGCGGCCCCTTTCCCCCACGCCCGGGTGGTCTTCGCCCCGGTGCGTTCTCCGGGTGGAACGCGTTCATTCCGGCGCACGACGTGCCGCCGGAGGCGTGGGTGCGGGACGGGACCGGACGACATGGGACAATCGAGGACATGGCTGAACAGACCCCGGGCACAGACACGCCCGTTTCCCCGACCCCCGCCGTGACCGTTCCGGACAGGCCCGCCCTGGAGGGCCTGGAGGACAAGCTCTCGGCCCGCTGGCGCGCCGAGGGCACCTACTCCTTCAACGAGGACACCGTCCGGGGTGAGGTCTACTCGATCGACACTCCCCCGCCGACCGCCTCCGGGTCGCTGCACGTGGGCCACATGTTCTCCTACACCCAGACGGACGTGCTGGCCCGCTACCAGCGGATGACCGGCAAGAACGTGTTCTACCCGATGGGCTGGGATGACAACGGCCTGCCCACCGAGCGCCGCGTGCAGAACTACTACGGCGTGCGTTGCGATCCCACGAAGCCCTACATCGAGGGCTACCGTCCGCCGGAGAAGCCGGCGAAGAACCAGCGGGACTGGGACGTGGTGTCCCGCAGGAACTTCATCGAGCTGTGCGAGGAGCTCGCCGTCGAGGACGAGAAGGTCTTCGAGGGCCTGTTCACCCGCCTCGGGCTGTCCGTGGACTGGTCCCTGACCTACCGCACGATCGACGACACCTCCCGGTCCGTCTCCCAGCGCGCGTTCCTGCAGAACCTCGCCACGGGTGACGCCTACCTGGCCGAGGCCCCCACCCTGTGGGACGTCACCTTCCGCACCGCGGTGGCCCAGGCCGAGCTCGAGGACCGCGAGGTCCCCGGCGCCTACCATCGGTACCCGTTCACCACCGAGTCCGGCGAGAAGGTCTACATCGAGACCACCCGGCCCGAGCTGCTGCCGGCCTGCACCGCCCTCGTGGCCCATCCCGACGACGAGCGGTACCAGCCGCTGTTCGGCACCTTCGTGACCTCTCCCCTGTTCGAGGTGCCCGTGGAGGTCAGGGCCCACCCGCTGGCCCAGCCGGACAAGGGCTCCGGGATCGCCATGGTGTGCACCTTCGGCGATCTCACCGACGTCACGTGGTGGCGCGAGCTGCAGCTGCCCACCCGCACCGTGGTCGGCCGGGACGGCCGGTTCCACGCCGAGACCCCGGAGTGGATCACCACGGAGGCCGGCCGCGAGCACTACGCCGCCCTGGCCGGCAAGACCGTGTTCTCCGCCAAGGAGACCGTGGTCGCCGCCCTGACCGAGGCCGGGCTGATGGACGGCGAGCCGAAGAAGATCATGCACGCCGTGAACTTCTACGAGAAGGGTGACAAGCCCCTCGAGGTCATCTCCTCCCGCCAGTGGTACATCCGCAACGGCGGGCGTGACGCCGACCGTCGCGAGAAGCTCGTGGCCCGGGGCCGGTCCCTGAACTGGCACCCGGAGCACATGCGGCACCGGTACGAGAACTGGGTGGAGGGTCTCAACGGCGACTGGCTGGTCTCCCGCCAGCGCTTCTTCGGGGTCCCGATCCCGGTCTGGTACCCCCTGGACGACCACGGTGAGCCGGACTACGACCACCCGATCCTGCCCTCGGTGGACCAGCTGCCGGTCGACCCGGTGGCCGAGCCCGCACCCGGCTACGAGGAGTCCCAGCGCGGGGTGGCCGGCGGATTCACCGGCGATCCGGACGTGCTCGACACGTGGGCGACCTCCTCCCTGACCCCGCAGATCGTGGGCAAGTGGGGACGGGACGAGACGTTCTTCGGCAACGTCTTCCCGTTCGACCTGCGTCCCCAGGGCCACGACATCATCCGGACCTGGCTGTTCTCGACCGTGGTGCGCGCCGATGCCCTCAACGACTCAGTGCCGTGGCACCACACCGCCCTGTCCGGGTGGATCCTGGACCCGGACCGGAAGAAGATGTCGAAGTCCAAGGGCAACGTGGTGGTCCCCACCGACGTGCTGGACGAGTTCGGCTCGGATGCCGTCCGCTACTGGGCCGCCTCGGCCAAGCTCGGTGCGGACACCGCCTATGAGATCGCCCAGATGAAGATCGGGCGCCGGCTGGCCATCAAGTTGCTGAACGCCTCCAAGTTCGCCCTGAACCTGGGCGCCACCGAGCGGGACGTGGTCACCCGGGCCGGGTCCGCGGAGGTCATCACCAACCCGCTGGACCGCTCCCTGATGGTCCGTCTCTATGACACGGTGGCCCAGTCCACCCGGGCCTTCGAAGCCTATGACTACGCCCGGGCGCTGAACCTGACCGAGTCCTTCTTCTGGCAGTTCACGGACGACTACGTGGAGCTGATCAAGGACCGCGCCTACGGGGGCCACGGCGAGGCCGAGCAGGCCTCCGTGCGGGCCACCCTGGCCACCACCCTGGACGCACTGCTGCGGCTGCTCGCCCCGTTCCAGCCCTTCGCCACCGACGAGGTCTGGGGCTGGTGGCGGACCGGCTCCGTCCACCGCGCCCCCTGGCCGGGACTGCCCGCCGAGATCGCCGGCATCGAGGCGGCCGCCGCCGGGGCCACCGCGGACGTGCTCACCACGGTCGCCCTGGCCCTCGGTGGCATCCGGAAGGCCAAGTCCGAGGCCAAGGTGAAGCAGCGCACCGAGGTGCTCTCCGCCGTCGTGACCGCGCCGGAGAATCGCCTCAACTCGCTGCGCGGTGGGCTGGCGGACCTCAAGGCCGCGGGCAACGTGCAGGAACTGACCCTCACGGCCGGGACCCCGGCGGACGACGCGGACGTCTCGGTGTCCGAGGTCGAGCTGGCGGCGACCGTGGAGGCCTGACACCCGGCGCAGACAGCACGAGGTGCCTGTTCTCGAGGTGCCTGTGCTTGCCGTGTCTGGGCCGACGGTTCAGGACTCGATGCTGCCGTGCCTCGGCTTAGGCCACGACCAGCCGGTCCAGATCGTTCGGGTCCTGCCGCTCACCCGTCACGGCGCACGCAGTCAGTCGAACTGGGGCTTGGTGGTGCGGGAGCGCTTGATCTCGTAGAAGTACGGGAACTCGGCCAGTGCCACCGCGCCGTCGAAGATCCGGCCGGCTTCCTCACCGCGGGGGATGCGGGTCATCACGGGACCGAAGAAGGCGGTGCCGTTGAAGGCGACGACCGGGGTGCCGACCTCGTCACCGACGTGGTCGATGCCTTCCTGATGCGAGTCGCGCATTTTCTCGTCCAGTACGTCGGTCTTCGCGGCATCGAGGATCCCGGCGTCCAGGCCGAGTTCCTCCAGCGCTGCGGCGATGACGGCCTCGAAGTCCTTGTTTCCCTCGTTGTGCACGCGGGTGCCGACGGCGGTGTAGAACTTCCCGAGCACCTCGTCCCCGTGGCGGTCCCAGACCTGGGTGGCGGCTCGGGCCGGCAGCCAGGCCCTGTCCATCGCCTCCAGGTATCCCGGGTCCAGGTCGCGTCCCTCGTTGAGCACGGACAGGGACATGATGCGCCACCGGACGCTGATCGGACGGACCGCCTCGACCTCGTGCATCCAGCGAGAGGTGATCCACGCGTACGGGCAGGTGCAGTCGAACCAGAAGTCGACGGTCTGGACGTCGGCGGTCCCCTCGTCGAGGTCCTCGGTGCGCGGCTCGGTCTTCAGGTCAGTCACTGTGCTCCTCTTCGCCGTCGGACCACGGCGATCGGTGGGTGTGGGTCTGTCAGGCGCAACCGTATCTCAGGCGGACTTATTCCGGCGCTTGCGCTGGACTTCCTGCGAGATCAGGGTCGGCTCGGCGCCCTCGCGGACCACGTCACCGGTGACGACCACCGTGGCGATGTCCTCGCGGGAGGGCAGGTCGAACATGACGGGCTTGAGGACCTCCTCCATGATGGAGCGCAGCCCGCGGGCACCGGTCCCCCGGTCCTCCGCCTGGTCCACCACGGCGTCCAGGGCGTCCTGGTCGAACTGCAGTTCCACGCCGTCCATCAGGAACATCTTCTGGTACTGCTTCAGCAGCGCGTTCCTCGGCTCGGTGAGGATGCTGATGAGTTGCGCGTGGTCCAGGTTGTCCACCGTGGTGATGACGGGCAGGCGACCGATGAACTCCGGGATCAGCCCGAACTTCAGCAGGTCCTCGGGGCGCACGTCCGCGTAGGACACGTCCCGCTTGCCGATGGTGTTCAGCGGGGCGCCGAAGCCGATGCCCTTGCTGCCGGCACGGGAGGCGATGATGTCGTCCAGCCCGGCGAACGCGCCGGCCACGATGAACAGCACGTTCGACGTGTCGATCTGCAGGAACTCCTGGTGCGGGTGCTTGCGGCCGCCCTGCGGGGGGACGGCGGCGGTGGTGCCCTCGAGGATCTTCAGCAGGGCCTGCTGGACACCCTCACCGGAGACGTCCCGGGTGATGGAGGGGTTCTCGGACTTCCGCGAGATCTTGTCGATCTCGTCGATGTAGATGATGCCCTGCTCGGCCTTCTTGACGTCGTAGTCAGCGGCCAGGATGAGCTTGAGCAGGATGTTCTCCACGTCCTCGCCCACGTATCCGGCCTCGGTCAGGGAGGTCGCGTCCGCGACGGCGAAGGGGACGTTGAGCTTGCGCGCCAGGGTCTGTGCGAGATAGGTCTTGCCGGAGCCGGTGGGCCCGACGAGCAGGATGTTGGACTTCCCGACCTCGACGTCGGCCAGCTCCGAGTCCTCGCCGTGACGGTCCAGCAGGGAGTTCTCCTTGGTCTGCTGGCCGGTACGGATGCGCTTGTAGTGGTTGTAGACGGCGACGGCGAGGGACCGCTTGGCCTCGGTCTGGCCGATCACGTACTCCTCGAGGAAGTCGTAGATCTCCCGCGGCTTGGGCAGCTCGACCTCGGCGGTCTCGGCGACCTCGGAGAGCTCCTCCTCGATGATCTCGTTGCACAGCTCGATGCACTCATCGCAGATGTAGACACCGGGGCCTGCGATCAGTTTCCTGACCTGCTTCTGGCTCTTTCCACAGAATGAGCACTTGAGCAGGTCAGCGCTCTCGCCGATGCGGGCCATACGGGGTTCTCCTCGTTAGGGGGTGGGATCCTGACCGGATCCCGAGATACTGCCATTACAGCTTAGGGGGTGGACGGGCTAAGCCGGTGGATTGCAACGGCGGCCCTCCCCCTGGCCGCGTGGACACTTCAGGGTGAGGGCCGCCGTCGGGAACCTCAGCGGAACCGGACCGGAGCGCTGCCGCCGGTCAGCTGCTCAGCTGCGGCTTGGAAATCTTGCGGGACTCCAGCACCTCGTCCACGAGGCCGTACTCCTTGGCCCCGGCGGCCGAGAGGAACTTGTCCCGGTCGATGTCCTGGCGCACCTGTTCGGCGGTCTTGTCGGTGTGCGCGGCCAGCGTCTCCTCCATCCAGGTGCGGATGCGCAGCAGTTCCTCCGCGTGGATCTGCAGGTCCGTGGCCGTGCCGCGGTCCCCGCCCATGGACGGCTGGTGGATCAGCACGCGGGCGTTGGGCAGCGCCAACCGCTTGCCGGGGGCGCCGGCGGCCAGCAGCACCGCGGCGGCCGAGGCGGCCTGGCCCAGGCACACGGTCTGGACCTCGGGACGGATGAACTGCATGGTGTCGTAGATCGCCGTCATCGCGGTGAAGGAGCCACCCGGCGAGTTGATGTACAGGGTGATGTCCCGCTCCGAGTCCATGGACTCCAGCACGAGCAGCTGGGCCATGATGTCGTCCGCGGCTGCGTCGTCCACCTGGACGCCGAGGAACACGATGCGGTCCTCGAACAGCTTGGCGTAGGGGTCCTGCCGCTTGAAGCCGTAGGGCGTGCGCTCCTCGAACTGGGGCAGGATATAGCGGTTGCTCGGGACCGGCTGGCCGGCACCGGAGGGCATTCCGACG
>JAPFFX010000283.1 GCA_026645375.1 Citricoccus sp. WCRC_4
CGTTGTCGCACTCGAAAATAGCGGATCGAGTCCCACTACTCCCGTTTCGTTTTAGCGTACAGATGAGCTGCCGCCTGAAGATTGCGATTCCACCAACGGTCGAGTCGACGTCCCCGAGCACCTTAGGGAGGAATTCCGGGGCTTTGGCCCGTACCTTCGTGCGTCTGAGACGGGAGGGGTGCGGGGTTCGACGGTATCGTCCAGCCGCAGCGCGACGTTGCGTGTACCGCACGATGCTCCGCGCAGCCATAGCGCGACGACGACCACGGCGGTGCTGACTTCTTATGACGTGGCGAAGGCCCCGGCCACTGTAACCGGAATTGAGAAGGGGAGGTAGCTCACGGATATATCGCCGGGAGAAGCCCCGCCCTGTGCTCAGGGCCTGCCGTCGGGACGAGCAGTCGGCCCAACCCGGCGGAGCCGCGCCCGCGCCGAACTTTGCCGAGTCGCCGTGCTGGAAGCCGCGCTCTATAAGCGCTATACTTCACGATGCGAACGAATGTTCGCTAGGTGAACGGAGGGCCATGATTACGAAGCTGCTGGGGGACGTTGACGAGGCGGTCGCAGGCGTTTCCGATGGAGCCGTGGTGATGATCGGCGGCTTCGGCAGGGCCGGCCAGCCTGTCGAGCTCATCAATGCGCTGCTGGCACACGGTGCGAAGGATCTCACAGTCATAAACAACAACGCCGGCAACGGCGACACCGGGTTGGCTGCCCTGCTGTCTGCTCGTAGGGTTCGCAAGATGATCTGCTCCTTCCCGAGGCAGAGCGACTCTCACATCTTTGACGCGCTCTACCGGGCCGGCGACATCGAGTTGGAGCTCGTGCCGCAGGGGAACCTGGCCGAACGTATCCGCGCGGCGGGAGCAGGTGTCCCTGCGTTCTTCACCCCGACCGGATTTGGAACGGCGCTCGCCGACGGCAAGGAAACTCGAGAGATTCACGGCAGGAAGTACGTGCTGGAGTACGCGCTCCCTGCCGATTTTGCGCTCGTCAGCGCGTGGAGGGCTGACCGCTGGGGCAACCTCGTGTACCGAAAGACGGCCCGAAACTTCGGCCCGATTATGGCTGCCGCTGCCGCGACCACCGTCGTACAGGTTGACGAGATCGTCGAGCTGGGCCAGCTTGATCCTGAGTCTGTCGTTACACCGGGGATTTACGTCGACTCTGTGGTGGCCGTCGGAGAGCGTGCCTGGCTGGACAACGGCCAGTTTGTCGGAGCATCATCGGTCGAAGGAGCAGCAGCATGACCACGACAGTCAGCCGTGATGACTTGGCCGCCCGAATAGCGCGCGATATCCCCGAGGGCGCCGTGATGAACCTCGGCATCGGTGCACCGACTCGCGTAGCCAACTTCTTGCCTAAGGGCCTGGAAGTTATTCTTCACACGGAGAATGGGATGCTCGGCATGGGTCCGGAGCCCGAGCAGAACCAGATCGATCCTGACCTCATCAATGCGGGAAAGCAGCCGGTGACCGAGCTCGCCGGTACCGCGTATTTTCACCATGCGGATTCCTTCGCGATGATGCGCGGCGGCCACCTCGATGTCTGTGTTCTCGGTGCCTTCCAGGTATCTGAGCGCGGCGACCTCGCCAACTGGTCGACCGGCGCCGCTGATTCGATCCCTGCCGTCGGAGGGGCTATGGACCTCGCTATCGGAGCGAAACAGGTTTATGTGATGACAGACCTCTTTACTCGATCCGGTGAACCCAAGCTGGTACGCGAGTGTAGCTACCCGCTCACCGGAGTCGGCTGCGTTACCCGAATCTATACCGACCACGCGATCTTCGACGTGACCGCTTCGGGTCTGGCGGTCACCGAGCTGTTCGGAGACAACACTGTCGACGAGCTACGGGAGCTCACCGGGCTCGAGCTCTCTGATGCCACAGCCTCCGCAACTCACGACGGCGAGCCCGCATGACCGGCGATTTCGTCTACGACGCCGTCCGCACCCGGGCGGATTCCTGCCGGCAACTCGATGCTTCTCACCGGCGGCGAGGAAGCACCGCTCGATGTTGAGCCGCTCGCCCGCATCATCGGTCGCGCCGTCAGCGGCAACCATCAAAACACCTTGGGAATCGCACCAGTCGAAGCCGCCAATCGGGCGCTGGCCCGCGCGGGAAAGACCTGAGCCGAGGTCGACGCGGTCGAATTCAACGAGGCCTTCGTATCGCAGAGTCTTGACTGCCTGCAGCTGTGGCCCGAGCTTGGCCCGGATGGGGTGGCCGCCTCGAAGCCCACCAGCGCCGACTCGACCTGGTCGGCCCGCAGGGCCAGCCAGGCGGCGCCCATCTGGATCCGCTGCTTCTGGGCGTTCTCCCCGGCGTGTCCGGTGGCCCGCTCGTAGGCGGCCTCGGCGTCCTGCAGGCGACCGCGGGCATACAGGCCGAGCCCGTAGATGGCCTCCGACTCGATGTGGGCCGGGCTTCCCGCCTCGGTCAGGGACATCGCCGTCTCGCCCCACTCGGTCATCAGGGGCCCGTCCCACGACGCCAGGCCGTGCAGGACGAAACGCTGCGCCACCTGGGCGGCCGCCGCCGGGTCCCGGTCGGCGTCACTGGACCGCCACGCCTCCTCCAGATGGTGCCGGGCGCTGCGGCTCTGGCCCGAGACGGTGGAGAGGTACCCCAGGACCGAGGAGCGCAGCGAGGAGGACGGCATCGCCTCCACGGCGGAGGTCCAGGTCTGGGCCCGGGCGATGTCCCCGGCGCCGACCGAGGCGTCCACCGCCCGCAGCAACCGGTGGTCGTGCCGTTGCGGGTCCGTGGTGAGACGGGCCGCGGAGAACAGGGCGGACGAGACGTCCTGCCACGCGCCCCGCTCGCCCTGCCGCGCGGCGAAGTCCTCGAGCTCGGCGGCCAGGTCCGCGTCCGGTCCGGCCGCGGCGGCCACCCGGTGGGCCAGCCGGTCGGCCTCCAGGGGCACGACGGCGGCCGCGCGCCGGTGCAGGGCCAGTCGCCTGCTCGGCAGGGCCTGTTCGTAGATCGCCTCGGCGGCCCCCGGCTCGACGAAGGAGACCGTTGAGCAGTCGTGGTCCACGGTCCACCGCAGCAGTCCGGCGCGATGGCCCTCGTCCAGGGCCTCGATCACGGCCTCCGGCCCGCTGAGCCCGCTGACCTGCTGGATCTCGGCGAGCCCGGCCGGGGAGCCCAGCACGGCCAGGGCCTCGGCGACCTCGACCAGGCCCGGCGTGGCATCGGCCATCAGGCCCCGAACCCGGGACTGCATCCGGGCGCTCGCCGGCAGCGACGGGAACCAGCTCTGCCAGGTCTCCGGCGGCATCTCCTGCAGGAGTTCCAGGATCGGCCGCGGCAGTCCCCGGGTGTGCCGGACGAGGCCCTGCGCCGCCGTGTCCCCCAGGTCCAGCCCGAACCGGGACCGGGCGAGTCGCCGGACGTCCTCGGCGTCCAGGGGATCCAGGCGCAACTGCCGGACCCGGTACTGCCCGAGGAGGTCGCGCAGGCCGGGGGGCAGGGCGTGGGAGTATGACGGGTCGAGGGTGAACAGGAAGAGCACCTTCGAGGACTTCAGCCGCCGCATCACGAACACCAGGATGCGCACGCTGGCCTCGTCGAGATGGTGGACGTCGTCCACCGCGACCACCACGGGCCCCCGGAGCTGCAGCGTCTCCAGGTGGGTGGTCAGGGTGGCGGCATAGTTCGCCGCCTGGGGGACGCTCAGTTCGGGCACCGGCATGGCGGACGGCATGGGCGCGGCGTCGTAGCCCTTGGCCGACCGCAGCGGTGCGGTGTCCATGAGCTGGGAGTAACCGGCCAGGGCCAGCTGGGACTCCCAGGCGTCGCCCACGGCGCTGAGGACCCTGACGCCGCGACCGGCGCCACGGCAGTGCTCGAGGAAGGACTCGAGCACCGCCGTCCGGCCGGCTCCGGAGGGGCCGCTGAGCACCACGGTGCCCACCGTCCCGCGACGCGCCCGGCGCAGGGCCTCGTCCAGCTCGGCCAGGACCCCCGCGCGGCCGACCAGCGACCGGTCCGGTGCTGTCTCGTCGTCGGGCACCGCGCGCTGCATGCGGACGAGACTAGCCGACGTCGGGGTGGCGCCCGCCACGGGGCGGGCGCCACCGGCAGCCGCGCTCAGCCCAGGTCACCCCCGGCGACCGGCAGCACGCTCCCGGTCAGGTACGAGGCCTCGGCGGAGGCGAGGAACACGATGGGCGCCGCCTGCTCGTCCAGCGTCCCGTAGCGCTTCATGAACGAGGACTCCACCGTCTGGTCGACGATGGCCTGGTACCACTGCTTCTCCTGCGCGGACTCGGCCTCGGGCCCCCGCTTCACCTTCCGCGGGGGCGCCTCGGTGCCGCCGGGAGCGGTGGCGACGACCCGGATCCCCCGTCCGGCGACCTCCATCGCCAGGGACTGGGTGAGGGCGTTGACGCCGCCCTTGGCCGCCGCGTAGGGCACCCGGTTCATGCCGCGCGTGGCGACCGAGGAGACGTTGACGATCACGCCCGAACCCTGCGACAGCATCGTGGGCAGCACGGCACGGCAGCTCCACAGCGTGGGGAACAGGGACCGGCGGATCTCGCGTTCGATCCGCTCCTCGTCGTACTCCTCGTAGGGCCGGGCCCAGATGGTGCCGCCGACGTTGTTCACCAGGACGTCTACGCGGCCGTGGGCGGCCACCGCGGCCTCCACGGCCTCGGCGGCGCCCGCGAACGTCTCCAGGTCCGCGGTGACCGAGGTGGCCGATCCGCCCGAACCGGTGCGGCCTGCGTCGTCGTTGATCCCCCGGGCCACCTCGTGGACGAGGTCGGCGCGGTCCACGAGCACGACGGCGCCGCCCTCGGCCGCGATGCGCTCGGCCACCTTCCGCCCGATCCCCTGGGCGGAGCCGGTCACGACGGCGACCTGGTCCGCGAAACGCCCCGGGGTCAGGAACTGACCGGCGTAGGCCTGCACCATCAGGCCCCGGCCACCTTCGCGTCGATCGCGGTGTCCATGGTGCCCTTGGCATCACGGGCGTGGTTCATGATGACCTCCCGTGCCCGGTCCCGGTCCTGCGCCTCGAAGGCCGAGACGACGTCGAGGTGGTCCTGGGCCACGCGCGAGAAGATCTCCGTGCCCTTCTCGAAGGTCGCCGCCATCTGGGCGTGGATGTCCAGGCGCCGGTAGGACTCCAGCAGGGTGGGGTTGCCGGAGATGGTGAAGAGGTACTCGTGGAACTCCTCGTTGGTCCGCACGTACTCCTCCGGGTCGCCGACACGGTCACCGTCGACGAAGTCGACCGTGGCCTCCGCCAGACGGCGGAACTGGGCCATCTGCTCGTCGCTGAGCCGGCCCATCATGAGCTCGGTGATCGCCAGCTCCAGGCCCATCCGGGCGTCGAGGTGGGCGAAGCTGTCCTCCTTGCGGAAGTCCAGCCGGCCGGTCTCCAGCGAGGAGATCGCCTCGGCGGCGGTGAGCGTGTCACCCTCGGCGGCCACCTGCTCGGGCGGGACGGGGGCGCCGGTCTCGGCGTCTCCGCCCGTGGTCTCCTTCGGGGCGAAGCGCTCGAAGTAGAGGTTGGCCGGCTCGATGCCCTCGGAGTCCAGCCACTTCGAGACGGCGTTGACCATCGGCGGCGGGCCGCACAGGTAGATGTCCACGTCGCCGTCGTTGACGTGGGTGGGCTCGATGACCTGGGTGACGTAACCGGTGTGCGGGGCCGAGGTGCCCGGCTCGGAGGCGATGTAATCCCACGTGAAGTTCGGCAGTCGGTCCTCGTAGGCACGCAGCCAGTCCAGGCCCACGATGTCCGCCTCGCGGGTGACGCCGTAGACGAGGTGGACGGGGTACTGCGTGGGGCCCTCGCACAGCTTCTCGAGGATGGACAGCAGCGGGGCCAGGCCGGTGCCGCCGGCCAGCAGCAGCAGCGGTCGCTTGGGCTCGCGCAGGAAGAACGAACCGTAGGGTCCCGTGAACTCCACGGTGTCCCCGACCTGGGCCCGGTCGCGCAGGTACTCGGACATGGCGCCCTGCGGGGAGATGCGCACCATGAAGGAGGTCTCGTCCACCTCGGGTCCGGTGCTGAAGGAGTAGGACCGCTCGGCATCGGTGCCCGGCACCTTGATGTTGACGTACTGGCCCGGCAGGAAGGCGAGGTCCCCGCGGTTCTCCGGCGTCAGCGTGAAGGAGATCGTGGACTCGGAGTGCTTGTCCAGCTGGGTCAGCGTGGAGGTGAACGCGGCCGCCGAGGTCTTGGCCGACTCGGCGGTGGCCGGGACCTGGATGCTCATGTCCGACTCGGGCACGGCCTGGCAGGTGAGCAGGTAGCCCTTCTCCAGCTCCTCCTCGGTCAGCGCGTCGTCGATGAAGTCGCCCGGGTCGAACGAGCCGGAGTCGCAGAACGACTTGCACGTGCCGCAGGCACCGTCGCGGCAGTCGGCCGGGATGTTGATGCGCGCCTTGTAGGCGGCGTCCATGATGGTCTCGAAGTCGCCGACCTTGACGACCTTCGTCACGCCGTCCTCGAAGCTCAGGGCTACCTTGTGTCCCATGGGTCCTCCTTGGTCCGGACCGCATCCCGCGGCCCGCTGAATCGTGGGTGGTGGCCGGCCGCGCGCCGGCGGCCGGAAGGTCCCGGGGGACCTCAGATCATGTAGATGTCCACCACGTGGTGGATGTAGTCGTTCTTCAGCACGACCTTCTTGCTGCGGATGACCGGCTCGGCCCCCGACAGGTCGATCGTGTAGAAGCTGGTGCCGAAGTACGTGTCCGTGGACTGGTACCGGTAGTACAGGGTGAACCAGTTGAACCGGACCTTGACCTGGTCGCCGTCGCGCTCGAGCAGTTCGACGTCGGTGATGTTGTGCCCGGTGCGCGGGTCCGGCAGGGAGGTCGCCGAGGACCGGTCGGTCTTGATGCGGAAGACGCGGTCCTCGATCCCGCCCCGGTTGTCGTAGTAGATCAGGGAGATCTCGGACTGCGGGTCCTCGGTCAGTTCGTCGTTGTCGTCCCACGCCGGCATCCAGAACTCGGAGTCCGGGTGGTAGCACTCGAGCCACTCGTCGAAGTTGCGGTCGTCGAGCAGCCGGGCCTCCCTGTACAGGAAGGCGCGGACGGTCTCGAGGGTCACGATGTCCTCGGTGGTCTTGACGGTGGGCACCGCGGTGGCAGTGGTGGTCATGGGAGCAGCTCCTCGCAGTTCGTGTCGGTCTCGGTCAGGCCAGGGCCGGCTCGGTGGCGGATTCCTCCGCGGCGACCGCCTGTTCCATGACCCCGTGCCAGTACATGTGCTGGATCGGGTACAGGCCCTCGTCCTCGGTGCGCACGCCGGAGGCGATGACGTCGTTCATGCCCAGGGCGGCCGCCTGCTCGTCCGGGCCGTCGACCTGGTGGGTGGAGCCGCGGGACATGTCATTCCACTGGGCGGTCTTGGCCCAGTAGGTCTTGTTGCAGGAGCGGAACTCCTCCAGGTCGTCCGGGGTGGCCATGCCGGTGGCGTTGAAGAAGTCCTCGTACTGGCGGATGCGCTTGGCGCGGTTCTCGGCCGACTCGCCCTTGGGGGCGATGCAGTAGATGGTCACCTCGGTCTGGTCCGCGGAGATCGGCCGGAAGTGGCGGATCTGCGAGGAGAACTGGTCCATGATGTAGACGTTCGGGTAGAGGCACAGGTTGCGCGAGATGTTGATCATGAAGTTGGCCATCTCCTCCCCGTACTTCTCCACCAGTTCGTCGCGGCGGTCCCACAGCGGGCGGTCCTGGGGGTTGGTCCACTCCTGCCACAGCAGCAGGTGGCCGTGCGGGTACGAGTAGAACCCGCCCTTGACCTTGCCCCACTTGCCGGCGTCCATGGCCTTGGTGGTGTTGGCGGAGTCACCGGCGGTCCGGCGGGCGGTGGTGGCCGCGTAGTTCCAGTGCACCGAGGTGACGTGGTAACCGTCCGCGCCGTTCTCGGCCTGGACCTTCCAGTTGCCGTCGTACGTGTAGGTGGAGGCGCCGCGCAGGACCTCGAGGCCCTCGGGGGACTGGTCCACGATCGAGTCGATGACCTTGGTGGCGTCCCCCAGGTGCTCCTCGAGCGGCAGCACGTCGGCGTTCAGGGAGCCGAACAGGAAGCCACGGTAGGAGTCGAACCGGGCGACCTTGGTCAGGTCGTGGGAGCCGTTGGTGTTGAAGCCCTCGGGGTAGCCGCCGTTGCGCCCGTCCTTGACCTTGAGCAGCTCACCGGAGTTCTTGAACGTCCAGCCGTGGAACGGGCAGGTGAAGGTGGTGCGGTTGTCGGTCTTGCGACGGCACAGCATCGCGCCGCGGTGGGAACACGCGTTGACGATGCAGTTGAGCTTCTCCTCCTTGTCCCGGGTGATGACCACGGGGGTGCGGCCGATGTGGGTCGTGAAGTAGTCCCCGACGTTGGGGATCTGCGACTCGTGCGCCAGGTAGACCCAGTTGCCCTCGAAGATGTGCTTCATCTCGAGCTCGAAGATCTCCTCGTCGGTGAAGATCTCCCGCTTGGCCCGGATGATGCCCTTCTCACGGTCGTCGACCACGGCGTCGGTGAGGACGTCCCGGACATGGGACAGGTTCTCGGTCATGGCGTTCTCCTTCTGGCAGTGACACCGCGCTCCCGGGCCGACAGGCCCGTTTCCGGCGCGATGGCGGAAAGTACGCCTGCCAGTCTGCCGAACGGTGACTGCGCTCACATCAGGGGAACCCCTAGGCCTGACCAAGGGTGTGATCCATATCCCTGGCCTACTGGTCCGTGGCGGTAGGCTCTTGGAAATCCGCAGGCCACGGGGCCTATGCTGGCCCGCGGGACCAGGAGTTGTTGCCCTCGTCACGCCGTGGCCCGGCCCGGCCGGGGGCCAGGGCCTGGGGCCGGGCCCCCGGGCCCCCGGGCCCCGGGGTTCTCCCAGAGGCCGCCCCGGCCCATCACGACAGTCCAGCGCCTGGCGCGCACCCCCAGGACGGAGGCGCAGATGCCCGAGCAGTGCCTCGCCGCGCCGAGTGGGCGCACCGGTCCCCGGCCCGGCTCACGCCCGCAACGCGGCGTGGTCCCCGCGTTCCAGCAGCCGGGAGACCGCGAAGCCGATCACGATGCCCCAGAACGCCGAGTGCAGGTTGAACAGGTCGAGTCCGGAGATGGTCACCACGAAGGTCACCAGGGCACCCATCGTGAACGTGGTCGAGAAGGCGGTGACGAACGCCTGGAGCAGCGCCCGCAGCATGGCGATCCCGCCGAGGGCCAGGACGAACGCCTCCGGGGTGGCCAGCATGAACCGCACCAGGCCGGGCGCGAGCAGCGCACAGGCCAGGGACAGCAGCGCGTAGACGAGGGCGGCGGTGTACTGGCGGTGCCGCTGCCCGGAGGCGGTCAGCAGTGCGTTCGTGGGACCGGTGACGCAGGCGGACACCGCCCCGAAGACCGCGTTGACGAGGGAGAACACCCCCGAGGCGACGGCGAACGAGGTGATCGGCGGGCGGTGTCCGGCGGCGCGCAGGACGGCGATGCCCTGGCCGTTCTGCACGAACAGCACCGTGATGGCCAGCGGCACCACGAGCTCGAGCTGGGCGGCCCACGTGAACTCCGGGACGGTGATGACCGGGGCGGCCAGCACGGGGCCGTCGCCCCGCAGGTCGAACTGGCCGCTGACGACCACGGCCACGACGCCCACGAGGAGCGTGCCCAGGACCGGCGGCAGGACCCGACCGAGGACCGGCACCGCGGCCAGGACGAGGTAGGCGATGACCATGGGCGCGGCCACGGCCGCGTTGTCCCGCGTGGCGTCCACGATGTCCGTGCCGAAGCGCAGGAAGACGGCCGCCACCATGGCCATGATGATCGGCATGGGGATGGCCGTCATGACGCGGCGCACGAGCCCGGTCATGCCGAGCGCGAGCACGAGCACCCCACAGCCGAAGAACGCGCCCACCACCTCCGCGAAGGACAGGTGCTGCAGCGATGGACCCAGCAGCACCGTGCCGGGGATCGACCAGGCGAAGCCCAGCGGCTGGCGGTACACGAGGGACATGACGATCGTGGCCAGGCCGGCGGAGAGGAAGATGCCGAAGACCCACGAGGCCAGTTCGGCCTGGGTCAGTCCCCCGGCCAGGCCCACGGCGAGCGTGACGGCGATCGGCCCGGAGGCGGAGAACACCACGCCGACCAGGCCGTTGGCCGCGTACTCGGGGCCGAGGTCGCGCCACGCCCGGCGCGGTCCCGCCGGGCGTCCCCCGGGGCGCTCGAACAACGGTTCGCGCCCCGGAGCCGCCGCCTGCGGCGGGTTCTCCGTGGTCGTCATCTCCGCTCCTCCTCGTCGTCGGCCGTGCCAGTCCATCATGACCGGGGCCACCCGGGGTGCCGCCAGGGGTGCCCAGCGCAACCT
>JAPFFX010000316.1 GCA_026645375.1 Citricoccus sp. WCRC_4
CTGGGCCTGCGGGACAAGGACGGGGAGCCGCTCGTGAAGTGGCGGACCCCGGAGGAGGCCTTCGAGGCGTGGAAGGAATGCACCCGGGGCAGGCCCTGTGACTACACCGGCCTGAGCTACGAGAGGCTGCGCGGCGGATCGGGTATCCAGTGGCCGTGCACCGACGAGCACCCGGACGGCACCGAGCGGCTGTACCAGGAGGGGGCGTTCTGGTCGGACCCGGACTACTGCGAGAGCTACGGCAGGGACCTGGTCACGGGGGCCCCGCTGGAGCCGGACGAGTACCGCTCCATGAATCCGGAGGGCAAGGCCGTGCTGAAGGCCGCGCAGTACATGCCCGCCCATGAGCTGCCCAGCGAACAGTACCCCCTGCAGTTGATCACCGGGCGCACCCTGTACCACTTCCACACCCGCACCAAGACCGGCCGCGCTCCGCAACTCCAGGCCGCCGCGCCCGAGGTCTGGGTCGAACTCTCCGCCTCGGACGCCGACGACGCCGAGGTCTCCGAGGGCGATCTCGCCCGTATCTCCACGCCACGGGGCCGCGTCGAGGCCCGCGTGCGGATCACCGGCATCCGCGAGGGCGTGCTCTTCCTGCCCTTCCATTACGGCTACTGGGATGCTCCCGGCGGTCACGAGCCGGACGGCGCCGGCCGCGCCGCCAATGAACTGACCATCACCGACTGGGACGCCGCCTCCAAGCAACCGATCTTCAAGACGGCAGCCGCCCGGGTCGACGCCGTCTCCGCCGGCGCAGGCCCCTCCCCCGCCCCGACCACGACCGCCTCGGCCCCCCTCACGGATCTCGGCGTGCGGACCACCGGGGACACCACGGCGATGGTGTCCGAGGACATCGGCACAGAGGAGGGACGATGAAGTTCGACCTGGTCCTGCGGGAACTGCACCGGTCCGAGAACGCGCTGGCCCAGAAGCTGCTGCACGTCGCCGAACGCCACAAGGTCGACCACGAGATCTACCACCTCGGCCGCGACCTGGCCCGGTGGTCGCAGGACCACGTGCGCAGGATCGCCGAGATCGCCGCTGACTACGGCCAGGACCTGGACCACGAACCGAAAGGCGAGCCGGGGCTGCCCCACAAGGTCCGGGAGCGCGGCAGCGAACTGATGGGACGGCGCAGCGGGGTGGCCCTGGCGATGCTCATCGACCTGCGCGAGGTCTACACCATGGCCGCCGGGGTCTCCGTGGACTGGGAGATGCTGGCCCAGGCCGCCCAGGGAATCAAGCACCACGACCTCCTGGCCGTCTGCCAACGATGCCACCCCGAGACGTTGCGCCAGATGCGCTGGGCCAACGGCAAGCTCAAGGAGGCATCCACCCAGATCCTCGTCAGCTGAGCATCACGGCGCACCGATGTCTCCGGCTGTGGTCGTCGTGCCGCCCGGCATCTCAGCGGTGATCCTCACCACCCGCGCCGTGGTCATGGTCAGCGTTGCCGTTGCGCCGTCCGGAGAAGATATCGGCCGGGGCCTCGGGCGCCTGTTCTGCCAGCCGATCGACATGGCGAAGCGACGCCAGCCGGACCTCGCGGGTGAGCCGGATCGTGGGCTTCAGGGCGAAACAGATGGATCCTGCCAGGAAGCACCACGTGCCCGCCGTCTTGGTCGATTCGCTGAAGAACAGGATGCTGCCGACGATGAACAGCCCGGCCGCCAGGAAGTCGACGGTGGTGTGCAGGATCTCGAAGGTGGCGTAGACGCGCGCCTCGCCACTGGTGGTCTGGCGCTCGCGGGGGTCGAACAGTCGCACGGACGGTACCTCCAGGACAGGTGGGCAGGGATCGGGTGGCTGATGTCCCCCGCGGCCGGGTCTGGCTGCGGAGGGCGAGGATTCGGCCCTCCGGCCCGTACCCGTCGTGGCACCGTGGCCTTCCTCGCCTTCCTCACGATATGACCCCACCCGGCCCCCGGCACTAGACTGAAGGTTCAACGACAGGGGAGCGCCACGCCGGCGCTGAGAGTGCGAATACCGCAGACCCTCGAACCTGCCCGGTTAGCACCGGCGAAGGAAGTCGAGCTTTCTCTCCTCGGGTCGGCGCACCCGCCGGACCGTCCCCTCCAGAAGTAGTGGAGGAACTCATGCACCGCCTTTCCGCAGCGCCCACCAGCAGACGCCGTGCCCGTGGCGCCCTCGCGGCCCTCGGCGTCGCCGCCCTGGCCCTGACCGGTTGCTCGGTCGCGGACCAGTCCGGCACCGGCGGGGGCAACGGCACGACGCCGGCCACCGCCGACGGCGCGACCGGCACCGCGAGCGCCGGCACCGGCGGCACCGTCACCGTGATGACCCACGACTCCTTCAACATCACCGACGAGCAGATCGCCGCCTTCGAACAGGAGTCTGGCTACGAGCTCACCACCACCGCCCCGGGTGACGCCGGGGCCCTGGTCAACCAGCTGATCCTGTCCAAGGACAACCCCACCGTGGACGCCGTCTACGGCATCGACAACCTCTCGGCCCAGCGCGTCATCGACGAGGGCATCGTCGCCGAGTACGCCTCCGAGGCCCTGCCGGGATCCGCCCAGGACCTCGTCGTCGAGGACAGGCTCACCCCCATCGACCAGGGCCAGGTCTGCGTCAACGTGGACGAGCAGTGGTTCGAGGAGAACGACCTCGCCGAGCCGACCACCCTGGACGACCTGGCCAAGCCCGAGTACGCGGAGCTGTTCGTCACCACCAACCCGGTCACCTCGTCCCCCGGCCTGGCCTTCCTGGCGGCCACCGTGACCGAGAAGGGTGAGGACGGCTGGCAGGACTACTGGCGGCAGCTGCTCGCCGGTGGCACCAAGGTCGCCGCCGGCTGGTCGGACGCCTACTATTCCGACTTCTCCGCCGGCGAGGGCCAGGGCGCCTACCCGCTGGTGCTCAGCTACTCCTCCTCCCCCGCCTTCGCCCCGACCACCGGGGTCGTCGAGGACACCTGCACCACGCAGGTCGAGTACGCCGGCGTCGTCGAGGGGGCGAAGAACCCGGAGGGCGCGCAGGCGTTCATCGACTTCCTCCTCGCCGAGGACTTCCAGGCCTCGCTGCCGGAGAACATGTTCATGTACCCGGTGGACGAGTCCCTGCAGCTGCCGGCCGAGTGGGCGCAGCACGCCACCCTCGTCGAGGACCCGATCGAGGCGGACCTGCAGCAGATCGCCGAGAAGCGCGAGGCCTGGCTCGAGGACTGGAACGCGCTCTACGAGTCCGCGAGCTGATCGCCATCCACCACCGAGCAGCGCCCAGCCGATGAGCCTCGTCCCCGGAGACCCGGCAACGGTCCCGACGCCGGCCCCCACCCGGGTGCCGGCGTCCGACCGCGCTCCGGAGACGGGAGCCGGCCCGCTGGGTGGCGACCGGGCCGACGTCGTCCCCGAGTGGCGGCGGCGCTCCGCCGGTCCGGTGGGTCGGGGGCTGGTGTGGACGGTGGTCGCCGCCGTCCCGCTGGCGTTCCTGGCGGTGTTCTTCCTGTGGCCCGTCGGGTCGATGCTGGCCCGCGGCGTGACGAACGCCGCCGGGCAGCTCGACCTCAGCGCGTTCGCCGAGGTGCTGGCCGAGTCGCGCACGTGGCGGCTCGTGGGGCAGACGCTGGGGCTGGCCGTGGCCGGAACGCTGGGATCGCTGCTGCTGGGGCTGCCGGGGGCGTACGTCCTGTACCGGTGCCGGTTCCCCGGGCGGACCCTGCTGCGCGGGCTGTCCACGGTGCCCTTCGTGCTGCCGACGGTGGTGGTGGGCACCGCGTTCCGGGCCCTGCTGGCCGAGAACGGGCCGCTGGGATTCCTGGGGCTGGACCAGACGCTCACGGCCGTCGTGCTGGCGATGGTGT
>JAPFFX010000323.1 GCA_026645375.1 Citricoccus sp. WCRC_4
GGCGAGCCGGTCGACCATCGCGTCGCGGCCGCCCATCCAGTAGGTCTGGAAGAACGTCTGCGGGTTGGCCCCGACCACGGCCTCGAGCGGCTTGCTGGCGAAGGAGCTCAGCCCCATCGCCAGCCCGCGCGCCGCCGCAGCCCGCGCGACGGCGACCTCCCCGTCGGGGTGCACGGCCTGCACCCCGGTGGGGGAGATCATCACCGGCATCGAGAGGTCGACGCCCATGACGGAGGTGGCCATGTCATGCCCCCTCGTCTGGCCGACCGTCACCGGTCGCAGGCCGAGGCGGGAGAAGGCGGTGACGTTCTCCGTGACCGTCACACCGGCCTCGGAACCGGCGAGCAGTGCCGAGTAGACCGGCGAGGGCAGTTGCTTGCGTGCCCGTCGCTGGGCCTCGCTCACCGTCTCGAACCAGGGGTTCTTGGTCCAGGGGGTCGAAAGCCGTGTTGCCATGGTTCTCCTGCTCCGGGTCTGGTGCGCGTTCAGCGCGGGGTGGGGGCCGGCTGGAACCCGGCGAGGGGGCTCTCGGCACAGGCCGAGACCGGTGGGGCAGCGGGCCGTCGGCGCTGCAGCTGCACCAGGACCGGTTCGTTGCGCGTGGCGAACGGCCGGGAATGGTCCTGGCTCGCCGGGGGGACGGATCGCTGTCCCAGCAGGGCGGTCTCGCTGTGCCCGAGGACGCACTCCGGGTCGGGGCCGTCCATGGGCAGGCCGGTGAAGAACTTGGCCGCCATGCACCCACCGCGGCACGAGTCGAAGAAGGGGCACGACGAACAGGCCCCGGCGGACTGGGGGTTCCGCAACTCCCGGAACAGTCCGGAGTCGCGCCAGACGCCGGCGAACCCGCCCTCGCCGAGCACGTTGCCGGCCAGGAACTCGTCGTGGATGGCGAAGGGGCAGGCGTAGACGTCACCGATGGGGTCGATGAGGCACACCACCCGGCCGGCCCCGCAGAGGTTCAGCCCGGGCAGTGGGCCGCCCAGCGGTGCCAGGTGGAAGAAGGAGTCTCCGGTGAGCACGTCCTCACCGTGGGCCACCAGCCACCGGTATAGCTCCTGCTGCTGCTCGGGCAGCACATGCAGTTCGTCCCAGACATCCGCCCCGCGTCCGGAGGGGCGCAGCCGGGTGAGCCTCAGGGTGGCGCCGTAGCGGTCCGCGATCGCCTTGAACTCGTCCAGCTGGCCCACGTTCTGGCGGGTGACCACCACGGAGACCTTGGCGTCCCGGAACCCCGCCTCGTGGAGGTTGGCCAGCGCGCGCAGGGCCGTGTCGTAGGAGCCCGGGCCGCGGATGTAGTCGTTGACCTCGGCGGTGGCGCCGTCCAGGGACACCTGCACGTCCACGTAGTCCGTGGCGGCCAGGCGGCGGGCGTTCTCCGGGGTGATCCGCACGCCGTTGGTGGAGAACTTGACGCCGACCTGGTGCGCGACGGCGTAGTCCACCAGGTGCCAGAAGTCCGGCCGCACGGTGGGTTCGCCTCCGCCGATGTTGACGTAGAACACCCCCATCCGCTGCAGCTCGTCGATGACGGCCTCGCACTGCTCGGTGGTCAACTCCCGGGGGTCGCGGCGCCCGGAGGAGGACAGGCAGTGGGCGCAGGACAGGTTGCAGGCGTAGGTCAGCTCCCAGGTGAGGCAGATCGGGGCCTCCAATCCCTGCTCGAAGTGGTCGACCAACCGGTTCTCCGGCCGGCGGTCCAGGGCCGCTGCGGTCATGGGGTGTCTCTTTCCTCGGGCCCGCCCTCGGGCAGGGGGTGGTCGGTCAGCATCCGGATGCGCTGCAGGTGGTGCAGCACCTGCAGCAACGGTCCGCGTTCCCCGGCGGGAACCTCGGCCCGGTCCATGCAGTCCCCGACCGTCGTCGTGCCGTCCATCAGGCGGACCACGTGGGCCAGCCGAGGGGACTTCAGGAACATCAGCTTGCGCGTGCGGAAGTCGTACAGCAGCGCCCCGAACCGTTCGGGGCGGACGGACACGCTGCGCGCCAGGCGCGGGCTGGCGGCCACGTCCAGGACGGGGGCGGCCTGGACCGGGGTGGGCATCAGTACACCCCGCACATGCCGTCGATCGAGACCTCCTCGATCAGCTCGCCGAGGTTGTCGGCCTGCGTGGCGTCGGCGGGCTGGACGTCGTCCTGGTGCTGGGGTGCCATCGGGGATGTCATGGGATCTGACCTCTCTGGGATCGTTCGCCGGACGGCGACGGGACCGGAAGGACTCCGATGGGGGGGCTGCGCGCCTACCCCGCCCGGGTGCCTATCGCCATAGGGGCTTGTCGCCCTGACCTCGATGTTAGGGAGATCACATCCCGACCCCAAGGGTGGCTTCCGTGTGGTGGAAGCCCGCCGGGGGCGTGATGTCCGGGGAACGGGTGGCCGCTCCCCACAGGGTGGCCATGTGCGTGCCCACCAGCACCGCCGTGGCGGCCGGGCCTCGGCTGGGGACGTCCGGGAGCACCGAGGTGTCCACGATGCGCAACCCCTCGACGCCGTGGACGCGGCCCTGCTGGTCGGTGACGCTGCCGGGGAGCTCGGGCGGCCCCATGGGCGCCGTCCCCGCGGTGTGCACGGCCGTGCCCAGGTTCCGGGCCATCCAGGAGTCCAGGGTGGCATCGTCCGGGGGCAGGAGACCCTCCAGGCGCCCGGCGTCCAGGAGCTTCTCCAGCGGACCGGTCCTCAGCAGCTCATGGATCGTCCTGAGCCCCGTGCGCAGGCGGGCCCGGTCATGCTCGGTGGAAAGGTGCCGGTGCCGGATCCGCAGGGGCCGGCGCGGATCTGCGGACTCCAGGGTGAGGTTCCCCCGGCTCTCCGGTCGCTGCAGTGCGACGATGACGGCCAGGTCGCCCCCCGCATCGGGGTCGCCGGCCAGCGCGCCGAAGGAGCGCAGCATGGGCAGGATCTCGACGTCTCCGGGCGTGGCCGTGGACTCACCGGACAGGTGCAATGCCCACCCGAAGAGCAGGCGGTCGGGATTCGGCACCGGCCGGCGCAGCGGGACCGTCACCATCAGGTCCGGGTGGTCGCTGAAGGACGCGCCGACCCCGGGGGAGTCCACGACCACGGGCACCCCCGCCCGGCGCAGCGCGTCCGCTGGGCCGATCCCGGAGAGCATGAGCAGATGAGGGGTGGCGAGCGGGCCGGCCGCCAGGACCACCTCGTCACAGTGGACGCGGACCGGCTGCCCGTCGCGTTCGGCCTCGACCCCCACGGCCCTGTGCCCGTCCAGGAGGATCGTCCGCACGGTGGTGTCACCCCAGGCGGTGATACGTCCCTCGCGCAGGGCCGGCAACAGGTGGGTCAGTCCCGTGTTCATGCGCACGCCGTCGCGGACGTTGAGCGGCAGCGGTCCATGCCCCTCGGCCACGGCGGGGTCGTTCAGGTCGGCCACCGGCACGAATCCCAGGCCGTCGGCGGCGTCGGAGAACGCCTGCGCCACCGTGGAACGGTCGAGGCGGGCCCGGCTGACCGGTACGGGGCCGGCCGATCCATGCTCCGCCGTTCCGGGGAGGACACCGCCCCGCCCGGTGCCCCCGAAGTCCGCGTCGTCCTCCAGGGCGCGCAGCACCGGTACCACCCGCTCCGGGGCCCAGCCGGGGTTTCCGGCGGCGGACCAGCGGTCCAGGTCCGCGAGGCGGGGCCACACGAAGTAGGCGCCGTTCACGGCGGTGCATCCGCCGGCGCCGGCACCCCGGCCGATGTCCGCCGGGGTGCCGGGTGCCAGTTCCGCCGGGAACCAGCTGGTGTGCGCGCCCCGTCCGGCCACGGTCGGCAGGGCCGCCGCGTCGAGCACCTCCGGCGGGAAGCCGGACGCGTCCCGCGGGACCGGGCCGGCCTCCAGCACCAGCACCCGTGCGCCGGTCAGCGCGGCCGCGCGAGCGGCGAAGGGCGCTCCCGCACCGCCCGCGCCGACCACGACGATGTCGTACTCGTGCCGCTCCGTCGCCGTCATCGGTCCTCCGCCCGCCGTCACTGTCCCTCCGTCACCGCCCCGCCGTCACCGTCCCGTCGGGGCCTCGCGGCGGGCCTGGCCCGGTCCGCGGTCCCGGGATGGTCCGAGAGAGGCCGGCGGACTGCGACCGATCCTCGCCGATGGATGCCGGTGGTGCGCGGGGCCTTCCACCGGAGGGAAGGCGGGCACCGGGTGCGCGGGGCCGGGCCTACCGTGGCGGACGTGGACGTGGACGAGAACGTAGACGAGAACACCACCACCGGCGCCGCTGAGAAGCGTGCAGGACACCCTGGCGAGGGCACGTCGCCGCCGCACGGCGGTGGCCCGTCCGGTGCGGGTCCCTGCGTCAGCCTGGCCGGACAGGTCGCGCTGGTCACGGGCTGCGGCAAGCCCGACGGCATGGGCCAGGGCATCGCCCGGGGGCTGGCCGCCCGGGGCGCGGCGCTCATCCTGACGGACCGCGAACCGCGCGGCGTGGCCAACGAACGCCAGCGGCGGCGGGGTGAGGCGCCGCCGTCGGGCCTGGTGGAGTTCGCCGAGGACCTGGGCCGGGCCGGGGCCCGGGTCGAGACCGTGCTGGCCGACATCTCCGTCCGCGACGACGTCAGGCGACTGTTCGACACCGTCCAGGAGGTCCACGGCCGGCTCGACATCCTGGTGAACAACGCCGCCGCGCCCCAGGGAGTGGACCGGCAGGACGTGGAGGACGTGCCCGACGAGGCCTTCGACCTCCAGATCGACGTGAACGTCCGCGGCACCTACTGGATGTGCCGGTCAGCCGTCCCCCTGATGCGCGCCCGGGGATACGGGCGGATCGTCAACGTCTCCTCCATGGCCGGTCTCACCGCCGCACCGGGCTCCGTGGCGTACTCGGCGTCCAAGGCCGCCGTGATCGGGATGACGCGGGCCCTGTCGATGGATCTGGGGCCCTGGGGCGTCACCGTCAATGCCGTCTGCCCCGGGCTGGTGGCCACGAGCCGGGCCGTCCTCGATCCGGTGGCCGATCTCGACCTGGCGCAGGCCATGTCGGCCCGTGGCCGCGCCATCCCGGTGGGACGGGTGGGGACGCCTGCGGACATCGGCGCCCTCGTGGCCTTCCTCGCCTCTCCCGAGGCCGGGTACGTCACCGGCCAGGCCATCCCCGTGGACGGCGGCGGGCTGAGCCCGTTCCCCCTGCGCCGGCCCGAGCCGGCGCTCGGCAGCGCCGTCTGAGCACGATGATCCCCTGACAGAAGGAGCCCTGATGGACCTGAACCTCGACGGCAAGGTGGCCCTGGTGACCGGTTGCGGTCCCAACATCGGCAGCGGCATCGCGCTCGCCCTGGCCCGCTACGGTGCGAGGGTGGCCTGCAACGACGTCTCCGCCGAGTCGATGGACGCCTGCATCTCCCGTATCGAGGCCCATGGCGGGGAGGCCATGGCGGTCCCGGGCGACGTGACCGACGAGGCGCAGGTGGGCGAGTACGTCGACGCCGTGCTCCAGCGGTGGGGGAGGATCGACATCCTCGTCAACAACGCCGCACTGCTGGGCGGGCGCGGCGTGCTCGACGAGGACGCGGAGTCCTACGAGCGTGCGGTGCGGGTCTCCTCGCTGGGGTACTTCCTCAACACCAAGCACGTGGGCCGGGCGATGGCCGAGCGCGGGATCCGGGGGTCGATCATCTGTGTCTCCTCGTCGAACGGATGGAGCGGGACGGCCGGGGTGATCGCCTACGCCTTCTGCAAGGGCGGGGTGAACAACTTCGTCCGCGCCGCGGCCATGGACCTGGCCCCCTACGGCATCCGGGTCAACGGCTTCACGCCCACCGCGCCCACCCCGGACAATCCGGACCTGCTGGCGGCCGGGGCGCGCGGCGTGCTGGACGGTCCGCCGCCACGGGGAACGGGACTGGGCGGTGCCGAGGGCGCAGAACCGTGGCGGCGCCCGAGCCGGTGGAGCGGCGACCGCCCCGCGCTGGTCCCGATGGGCACCACCGGCACGCCGACGGACATCGGCCACGCCGTGGCCTGGCTGTCCTCGGACTACGCGCGGCTCGTGACCGGCACGGACCTGGTCGTCGACGGCGGCGCCCGGGCCAAGAACTTCGCCTA
>JAPFFX010000327.1 GCA_026645375.1 Citricoccus sp. WCRC_4
CCTGGGGCACTCGATACGAACGGCCGAACCGGACGGCGGGGAGTTCACCGGCGTGGATCATGCGGTAGACGGTCATACGGGACACCCGCATCATCTCCGCCACCTCCGTGACGGTCATGAATCGCGCTTCGGCGAAGGTACCGGCATCACCCACGGTGCGTTCCTCTTTTCCACTGCCCTGGCGTCATCCGACGTCTGCCACCCCAGGCGGAGCACCTCGGGCATCCTGCCGGATACTCGCCACACTCTAGTCACGGCAAGCACAGGATCAGAGCCCTCATCGGCGGGTCAGTCGAACCAGGGATCCAGTCCGTGATACGGGAAGACCGCCTTGCGGGTGGCCATGATCGTCTGGTCGATCGCGTCCGAGGGATCGTAGCCGACCTCCCAGGAGCGCCACCAGACGTCCACGCCGTCCGACATCAGGTGCGGGATCCCGCCCTGCTCCCGGGGCTGGGAGAGCTCCAGCCCCGCGGCCCGGGCCGCGTACTGACGCCACGCCTCGGGGATCTCCGTGTCCGTCCGCACCGGCAGGCCGGTCACCACCGCCAGCAGGTGGCTCCAGGTCCTCGGCACCACGGAGAACGGGTTGTACCCCCCGCCGCCGGTCGCCAGCCAGCGGTCGTGCGCGAAGTCAGCGGCCCAGTCGGCGGCGTCCAGGGCGAGCTGGCGCTGGCCCTCCACCGACATCGTCAGGTTCGTCAGTGGATCCTCACGGTGCCCGTCACAGCCGTGCTGGGTCACCAGGACGTCCGGGGCGAACACCCGCAGCAGTTGGGGCACCACCGCGTGGACGGCGCGCAGGAACCCGGAGTCCCCGGTCCCGGGGGGCACGGCCACGTTCACGGCGGTGCCCTCGGCATTCGGTCCGCCGACGTCGTTGGCGAAGCCCGTGCCCGGGAACAGGGAGATCCCCGTCTCGTGCACGGAGATCGTCAGCACCCGCGGGTCGTGCCAGAACATCGACTCCACGCCGTCCCCGTGGTGGGCGTCCAGGTCCACGTAGGCCACCCGTTCGGCTCCCAGGTCCAACAGCCGCTGGATGGCCGCCGCGCAGTCGTTGTAGACGCAGAATCCACTGGCCTGGCCGCGCGCCGCATGGTGCAGCCCGCCGGCGATGTTGACCGCGTGCCTCACCTCGCCGGCCCAGATCGCCTCGGCCGCGGCCACGGACCCGCCGAGGATGCGGGCGGCCGCCTCGTGCATGTGCGGGAAGACCGGGTTGTCATCGCTGCCCAGTCCCACGTCCCGGCGGTGCTCCACCTCGCCCGAGCTCACGGAGCGCACCGCGCGGACGTACTCGGGATCATGGACGGAGGCCAGGAGCTCGTCGGAGGCCACCTCGGGACGGATGATCCGCAGACCCTCGCGGTCCATCAGCCCCAGCGCCTCGGCCAGCCGGTGTGTCAGGTCCAGGCGGACCGGCGCCATCGGGTGGGCCCTGCTGAACTCATACTTCAGCAGCGCCTCGTCCCAGACGACGGCGGCGGGAACGCGATCAGGGGATGTGCTGGTCATCACTGACAGACTAGGCCTCCCGGCCCGGGACGCGCTCGTCATGACGTGCACCCCGCCTTCCGGTGACATCCGCGGCCGATAGAGGATGATGGTGGACGTGACCCGGCAAATACCCGTTCCCAGGCCCCGGCGCCGCGCCGGGGGACGGATCCCGACGCCGTCGTCGGGCCCCATGGTCCGTCCCGCCTCCGGGCCCCGCGGCCCGCTGGCCCCCGTGGACGTCCCGGCCGGGCTGCGCGGTGCCGCCACGCGGTTGCGCAGGCTGGTCTCCACCGTCGCCGGCTCCTCCCCCGCCCGTGCCGCGCTGTCGGCGTTCGCCCTCGTCACCGTCCTGTTCACGGCCCTGCTCTCCCTGCCGGCCGCCACCCAGAGCGGACGGGTCACCCCGTTCCACGACGCGCTGTTCGTGGCCACCTCGGCGGTCTCGGTGACGGGACTGACCACCGTCAACACCGCCGAGCACTGGAGCCTGCTCGGCCAGGCCATCATCCTGGTCGCGATCCAGGTCGGCGGCCTGGGCATCCTGTCCATGGCCGCGCTGCTGTCCCTGGCGGTGTCCAAGCGGCTGGGCGTGCGCTCCAAGCTCATCACCCAGGAGGGGATGACCACCGGCAAGATCGGCGAGGTCGGCTCGCTGCTCCGCGTGGTCGTGCTGACCTCCCTGACGCTCGAGGGCCTCCTGGCCCTGGTGCTGGTCCCGCGGTTCATGGCGCACACTGGATCGCTGTGGGAGGGCCTGTGGAACGGCGTGTTCTACGCCGTGTCCTCGTTCAACAACGCCGGATTCGTGCTGCACGTGGACGGCCTGGAGTCCTTCATGGGCGACCCCTGGATCATCTGGACCATCATGGTCGGCGTCTTCGCCGGGGCCCTGGGCTTCCCGGTGGTCATGGTCCTCATGCAGCAGCGCTGGCACTACTCCCGCTGGAACCTGCACACCAAGCTCACCGTCAACACCACCCTGGCCCTGCTGGTGGGCGGGGCCGTGCTGATCGGGATCTTCGAGTGGAACAACGCCCAGACCCTGGGCCAGTTCGGACCGGCCGGCCGCGTCCAGTACGCCCTGTTCACCGCCGTCATGCCCCGGTCCGGCGGTTTCTCCGTGTTCGACATGAACGCCCAGACCCCCGAGACCCTGCTACTGACCGATGCACTGATGTTCGCCGGCGGCGGCTCGGCCTCCACCGCCGGCGGCATCAAGGTCACCACGCTGGCGGTCATGTTCCTGGCGATCGTGGCCGAGGCCCGCGGCGACCGGGAGGTGACGGCCCACGGCCGGACCATCGCCCCCGAGTCCCTGCGCGTGGCCATCTCCGTGTTGGCCCTGGGCGCCACCCTCGTGCTCGTCAGCACCATGGCCCTCGTGGCGATCAGCGAGGAGTCGCTGCAGCGGCCCCTGTTCGAGGCGCTGTCCGCGTTCGGCACGTGCGGCCTGACCACCGGCCTCAGCGAGGAGCTGCCGCCGTCGGGCAAGTACGTGCTGACGGCACTGATGTTCTCCGGCCGCGTTGGTACGATCACCTTCGCGTCCGCGCTGGCCCTGCGCCAGCGGCGCAACCTGTTCCGGTACCCCGAGGAAAGGCCGATCATTGGCTGAGAACCGTCCGGACCCCCATGCTCCGGTGCTGCTGATCGGCCTGGGCCGCTTCGGCGCCGCCGTGGGCGAGCAACTCGTGGCCCAGGGACGCGAGGTGATGGCGATCGAGCGCGACCCGGCCCTCGTGCAGAAGTGGGCCGGGTCCCTGACCCACGTGGTCGAGGCCGACGCCACGGACATCGAGACGCTGCGCCAGCTCGGCGCCCAGGAGTTCGCCACGGCGGTGGTGGGCGTGGGCACCTCGATCGAGTCCTCCGTGCTGATCACCGTCAACCTCGTGGACCTGGGCGTGGCCCACATCTGGGTCAAGGCCATCACCCCGGCCCACGGCAAGATCCTGCGCCGCATCGGCGCCCACCACGTGATCTTCCCCGAGCACGATGCGGGCGTGCGCGCCGCCCACCTGGTCGGCGGACGGATGCTGGACTTCATCGAGTTCGACGACGACTTCGCGATCGTCAAGATGTACCCGCCCACCGAGGCCGTGGGCTTCACCCTGGCCGAGTCCAACATCCGCGCCAAGTACGGGGTGACGATCGTGGGCGTGAAGACCCCGGGCGAGGACTTCACCTACGCCCAGCCGGACACCAAGGTCGGCCCCCGGGACACGCTGATCGTCTCCGGTCACACCGACCTGCTGGAGCGGTTCGCCGCCCGGCCCTAGTTCTCCTGGCTGATCTGCCGCCCGCGCGCCGCGGAGGCGCGCATGCCGTCCGCGATCAGCCGGGCCAGTCCGGCGTCCAGGAACGAGTCCACGGCGGCCTCGGTGGTGCCGTTCGGGCTGGTCACGGCCCGCCTCAGCGCGGCCGGGTCCACGTCCGGATCGGCCAGCATCCGCCCGGCGCCGGCCACGGTGGACCGGGCCAGCTCCTTCGCCAGCGGCTCGTCCAGGCCCAGGTCCACGCCCCCGGCCGCCATCAGCTCGGCGAGCAGGAACACGTAGGCCGGCCCGGAGCCGGAGACGGCGGCCACCGCGTCGATCTGGTCCTCGGCCACCCGATGGACGGACCCGGAGCCGGCGAACAACCGTTCGGCCAGCGCCAGCTGCTCCTCCGTCACGGACCGGCCACCGGCCAGCCCGACGGCGCCCATCCCCACGGTCAGCGGCGTGTTCGGCATCGTGCGCACCACCGGCTGGCCCTCGGGCAGGCTCTCCTCCATCGCCGCGGTGGTGATCCCCGCGGCCACGGAGACCACCACGGTCTCCGGTGCCAGCGCGGTCGAGACCTCCCGGCACAGGGTCCGGATGTACTTGGGCTTCACGCCCAGCACCACGACGTCGGCCCCCGAGGCGGCGTTGCGGTTCGCCTCGGGATCCCGCTCGGTACAGCCCACGGCGATCCCGTGGCGTTCCTCCGCGGCGCGGGCGCTGTCCTCCGAGTGGACGGTGGCGCAGACCTCGGCCGGGTCCGTCCCGGCGGCCAGCATGCCGGCCAGGATGGCCCCGTTCATGTTGCCGAGTCCGAGCATCGCGATCTTCACTGGGCACTCCTTGCGGCCGCGCGCTCGACGCCGACGGCCAGGTGGTTGCGGGCGTATTCGAGGCAATAGCCGAGCATCTCCTCGCGCTGGCCGGCGTACTTGGCCTTGCGGGTGCCGACCTCCACGCAGATGGCGCCGTCCCACCCGGTCTCGCCGAGGAACTCGAGGGAGGCGGCCACCGGCTGGTCGCCGTCGCCGGGCAGCAGGTGCTCGTCCTTGCCGTTGGCGGTGCCGTCGGTGAGGTGGACGTGGCGCAGCCGCTCCCCCAGCACCTGGAAGGCCTCGAGGGAGTCCGCCTGGGCGATCGCCGCGTGGGAGAAGTCCCAGGTGACGTGCTCGTAGGCCTGCGAGACGGGATCCCAGTGCGGCAGGTACATCTTGGCCTCGCGGGCCCCGGCGCGCCACGGGTACATGTTCTCCACGCAGATCTTCACCCCGGTGGCGTCCATGATCTCCTCGATGCCGGCGGCGAAGCCGGAGGCGTAGTTGCCCTGCCAGCGGAACGGCGGGTGCGCCACCACGATCTCCGCCCCGACCTCCCGGGCCAGGTCCGCGCTCTTGGCCAGCTTGTTCCACGCCGAGCCCCAGACCTGCTGGGTGAACAGCAGCGTGGGCGCGTGGATCGAGTGGATCGGCATCCGGTGCTTCTGGGCCAACCGGTTCAGCAGCAGTCCGTCCTGGGACCACGAGTTGTGGGTGACCATGACCTCCACGGCGTCGTAGCCGAGGTCCTCGGCCATGGCGAAGACGTCCTGGGTGCCCAGGGGGAACACGGAGGACGAGGACAGCGTGACGGGGATGTCCCGCGGCGTCTGGGGCCCGACATCGGCCGGGCCGGACGGCTGTCGCGTGGACTCCAGGGCGGCGGCCAGCCGGCCGGGGCCGAGGGCGGGCCGGGCGGCGCCGCCCAGCGTGGCGGTGGCGCCCTCCCTCATCCTGGCCGGACGGGACTCGCGTTCGGCGACGGCCCCGCCCCAGGGGCCGGTGTGGCGCTCGGCGTCGGACTCCCGCTCGGCGGCCGCGGCCGCGGCGGCCTGCTCCGCGCGTGCGGCGATCTCTTCAGCGCTCTCAGTCAACGGTCACCCCCACGGAGAAGCCCGGCAGCATCGGGTCCGGGTTGAGCCGGACGTTGCCGACACCCCGGACCGCCTCCTGGCCCAGGATTCCCTCCTGGACCAAGGCATCCAGCCTACGCATGATCAGTCCCTCGCGCAGTGCCCACGGGCAGATCTCCAGCATCGGGACGCCGAACCGCTCCATGGCCGCCTCCGCGGCCAGCCCGCCCGCGAGCATCTGGGCCGCACGGACCTCGGACACCCCGGGCAGCCCGGCACGCTCCTTGGCGCTCATGGCCCCCATCCGGTGCACCCACAGCTTGAGGTCCTCGATCCTCAGGTGCCGCTTGACGAACACCCCGGCCGCGAGCGGGGCCGCCCCGGTGATCCGGGCCAGGGAGCGGAAGGTCTTCGACGTGCCGGTCACCAGCACCGGCGCCGTCATGGGCGGGAACCCGGCGGCGGTCTCGTCCATGGTGGAGCGGATGTGCTTGCGCAGCTTCTTGATGGACTTCGGGGTCGGCGGGTCCGCGGGCAGCCAGTCCCGGGTCAGCCGGCCGGCGCCGAGCGGGATGGACACCGCGTGGCTGGGCAGCTCGTCCGTGCCGTAGGCGATCTCGAAGGAGCCGCCGCCGATGTCGAAGTTCAGGATGGACCCGACGTCCCAGCCCTGCCAGCGGCGGACCGCGAAGTAGGTCATGGCCGCCTCCTGGTCCCCGGAGAGCTCGGTCAGGTGCACGGAGGTCTCCCGGGTCACCCGGTCCAGGACCTCGGCACCGTTGGCGGACTCGCGGATGGCCGAGGTGCAGAAGGCGATCATGTCCTCGGCACCGTTGGCCACCGCGAACTTCACCGCCTCCTGGATGAAGGTGACCAGGGCGTCCTGGCCGGAGGCCTTGATCCGGCCCTGCTCGTCCTGGTGCTGCAGCAGGGACAGCGAGCGCTTGTGGTCCGCGTAGGCGGACGGGCGGGCGCCCGGGTGGGCATCCACCAGCAGCAGGTGGACGGTGTTCGAGCCGATGTCCAGGACGCCCAGGCGCATGACTACTTCTTCGCCGCGCTCTTCGACCGCGCCGCCGGCTTCCGCGCCGGCTTCTTCGCCGGGCCCTTGGCCCGCTTGTCCGCCAGCAGTTCGTAGGCCTGCTGGGCGGTCAGCGACTCCGGGTCCATCGCCCGCGGCACGGTGATGTTGGTCTCGCCGTCCGTCACGTACGGGCCGAAGCGGCCCTCCTTGACGACCACCTTCTTGCCCGAGACGGGGTCCTCCCCGAACTCCGCGAGCGGGGGCTTGGCCGCCCCGCGGCCGCGCTGCTTGGGCTGGGCGTAGATGGCCAGGGCCTCATCCAGCGAGATCGTGAAGATCTGGTCCTCGGACTCCAGGGAGCGGGAGTCCGTGCCCTTCTTCAGGTAGGGACCGAAGCGCCCGTTCTGCACGGTGATCTCGGTGCCCTCGGCGTCCTGGCCCACCACGCGCGGCAGGCTCATCAGCTTCAGGGCGTCCTCGAGGGTGATGGTCTCCAGGGACATGGACTTGAACAGGGAGCCGGTGCGCGGCTTGACCTTGGCCGGTTTCTTCTTCGGCTTCGGCTTGCCGTTCTTGTAGTACTCGGTGGGCTGGGCCTCCATCCAGGCCGCCAGCTGCTCCTCGGTCATCTCCTCGATGACCTCGGTGACGTACGGGCCGTAGCGGCCGTCCTTGGCCACGATCGTCCGCCCGCTCTCCGGGTCCACCCCGAGCACCCGCTCCGAGGGCCCCGCGGTGGCGAAGAGCTCCTCGGCCTTGGCCGGCGTCAGCTCGTCCGGGGCCAGGTCCTCGGGGACGTTGGCGCGCTCCGGGTCGGTGCCCTCCGGGGCGTCCGCCGGCAGGTCCTTCTCCAGGTAGGGACCGAACTTGCCCACGCGCAGGGTGATGCCCTCGGCCACGGGGATGGAGTTCACGGCCCGGGCGTCGATGTCGCCCAGGTTGTCCACCACGGCCTTGAGTCCCTCGGTGCCGGACTCGGCGCCGAAGTAGAAGGCCTGCAGCCAGGCCTCGCGCTGCAGCTCGCCGGCGGCGATCCGGTCCAGGTCGTCCTCCATCCGGGCGGTGAAGTCGTAGTCGACGTACCGTCCGAAGTGCTCCTCGAGCAGGCGGATGACGCTGAAGGCCGTCCAGGACGGGACCAGGGCGTTGCCGCGCTTGGTGACGTAGCCGCGGTCCATGATCGTGGAGATGGTCGGCGCGTAGGTGGACGGCCGGCCGATCTCGCGCTTCTCCAGCTCGGCCACGATGGACGCCTCGGTGTACCGCGGCGGCGGGCTCGTCTCGTGGCCGGAGGCGATGACGTCCCGGCCGGTGAGGGCCTGGCCGGCGGCCAGGTCCGGCAGGCGCTTGTCCTTGCCCTCCGGCTTCTCCGATTCCGTGTCCTTGCCCTCCTCGTAGGCGGCCAGGAAGCCGGGGAAGGTGATGACCGTGCCCGAGGCCGTGAACCCGGCGACCTCCCCGCCGGTGGCGGTCCCGGAGAGCTTCACGGTCGCCGTGTAGCCCTTGGCGTCGGACATCTGGGAGGCGATGGTGCGCTTCCAGATCAGCTCGTAGAGGCGGAATTCGTCCCCGCGCAGCGCATCGGAGACCTGCCCGGGCGTGCGGAAGGAGTCACCGGCGGGGCGGATGGCCTCGTGGGCCTCCTGCGCCGAGTCGTTCTTCGCCTTGTACACGCGCTTGGCCTGCGGGATCGACTCCGGGCCGTAGAGCTCGGTGGCCTGCCGGCGGGCGGCGGTGATCGCCTCGTCGGAGAGCATCACCGAGTCCGTACGCATGTAGGTGATGTAGCCGTTCTCGTACAGCCGCTGCGCCACCTGCATGGTGACCCGCGAGGAGAACCGCAGCTTGCGCGAGGCCTCCTGCTGCAGCGTGGAGGTGGTGAACGGGGCCGCGGGACGGCGGGTGTAGGGCTTGTCCTCCACCGAGTCGACGGTGAACTCCGCGCCCTGCAGGCCGTCGGCCAGGGCGGTCGCGGTGGCCTCGGTCAGCGTGGCGACCCTGCCCTCGGCGGAGTCCTTGAGCACGCCGCGGTCCGTGAAGTCCCGGCCGCTGGCGATCCGCCGGCCGTCCACGGTGGCCAGCCGGGCGGTGAAGGACTCCCCCGCGCCGGAACCCTCCTGCGCGGTGAACGTGCCGTCCAGGTCCCAGTACGACGCCGGCACGAAGGCCATGCGCTCGCGCTCGCGCTCGACGACGAGCCGGGTGGCCACGGACTGCACGCGGCCGGCCGAGAGACCGCGGGCCACCTTGCGCCACAACACCGGGGAGATCTCGTAGCCGAAGAGCCGGTCCAGGATGCGGCGGGTCTCCTGGGCGTCCACGAGGTCGGCATCGATCTCGCGGATGTTCTCCAGGCCGCGGGCGATGCCCTCCTTGGTGATCTCCGTGAAGGTCATCCGGTAGACGGGGACCTTGGGCTTGAGCTCCTGCA
>JAPFFX010000157.1 GCA_026645375.1 Citricoccus sp. WCRC_4
TGGGGCAGCACCGGCCGGTCCGGTGGGCTGTCCGGCGGCCGTCGCCGTGCCCACGGCATACGCCGACGCCTCGCGGCCCGCGTCGGGCGAGTCCCGGTCCCTGCGGCGCCGGCGCCGGGGCTCCTCCGGCGGACGGTAACGGTCGAACTCGGAGGTGGTCACCGGCGCCCCCCCAGCACGAACGCGAGCGCGGAGGCCGCGGCCATGCCGGCCATGGCGATCCCGGCGCGGGCGTACATGCGTGGCAGGTCGGCGGTCGGCACCCGGGGGTCCGGCGGCAGGCCGTAGACCTCGGGCTCGTCCAGCAGCAGGAACACCGACCCGGTCCCGCCGACGCCGTCGTTCGGGTTCGCCCCGTAGAGCCGGGCCTCGGTGCGCCCCTCGGCGTGCAGCCGGGCCACCCGCTCCCGGGCCCCACCCACCAGGTCCTCTCGTTCGCCGTACTTGATGGACGTCGTCGGGCAGGCCTGGGCGCAGGCGGGGGTCTGGTCATCGACGAGCCGGTCATAGCAGAGTGTGCACTTCTGGGCCACGCCGACGTTGCGTGCCTTCTCCGGCTTCCCGGGCCCGGTGGGCGTGACCGGGGCGGCGGAGCGCTCCGTCTTCGGCTGGGCGATGCCGTCCTTGCGCCGCTCGATGACCCCGAACGGGCAGCCGGCCACACAGGTGCCGCAGCCGTTGCAGACGTCGTCCTGGACCACCACGGTGCCGTGCTCGGTGCGGAACAGCGCCCCGGTGGGGCACACGTCCAGGCAGCCGGCGTTCGTGCAGTGCTTGCAGACGTCCGAGGACATCAGCCAGCGGAACTCGGGGGTGTCCGGCGGGGTCGTGTCCACGGCGCGCGCGTCCTCGGGCCGGGTGGGCCCACCGCCCAGCGAGGACAGCACGTCCAGCTCTCCCAGGTCGGGGGCCGGGGGAAGGCCCGAGGGCGGCCGCCCGGCCACCTCGGACAGCGGACCGGTCATCCCCCCGGTGACCGCGGTGGTGATCGCCTCCCCGGCGGTGGTGGGCACGCCCGCGGGGCGGATCCGGGGCATGCCCAGGCTCACCAGTTCGCGCCCGGACTCGCGGGCCGCCTCGATGCGGCTGCGATCCTGCTCGATGAAGGCGACGTGGCGCCAGGTGTCCGCGCCGAGGCCCTCGGAGTTGTCGAAGGAGGAGTTGGACAGCTCGTAGTCGGAGTCCGCCGGGTTGCGGTTCCACTCCTTGCAGGCCACCTCGCAGGCCTTGCAGCCGATGCAGATCGAGGTGTCCGTGAAGAAGCCCTTGCGGGCATGGGGGTGTTCGTAGTGGGCGTCCGCGGTGGGGTTGTCCCCCACGGCGGCGGCGTCCGGTGCGGTCAGTCGCTGCATCTACTCCTCCGCTCCTGGCTGGTCCGTCGATTCGTGGTCCAGCCGCTCGGACCGGTCGGTGGCCTCCTCGGCGCCGGCCTCCTCGTGGCTGCCGGTGACGCCCTCGTTGCCCGTGTCCACGGTCAGGTGCGCCCTGCGCTGGTAGTCCTCCACCAGTCGCAACAGCTCTCTGCCCCGGGGTCGCCGGCCCGGCCGGATGTCCACGGCACCGACCTTGGAGCCCTGGATGAGCACGTTCGGGTCCAGGGTGATGCCCAGCAGGTCATTGGCGGAGTCACCCGTGACGACAGCGTCGTTGCCGACGCCCCAGTGGTAGGGCAACCCGATCTGGTGCACCGTCTGTCCGCCCACCCGCAGCGGCCTCATCCGCTCGGTGACCAGGACCTTGGCCTCGATCGCCGCCCGCGGGGAGATCAGCGTGGCCCAGCCGTAGGGTTCCAGTCCGCGCTCGGCGGCCAGTTCCGGGGAGACCTCGCAGAACATCTCGGGTTGGAGCTCGGCCAGGTACGGCAGCCAGCGGCTCATCCCGCCGGCGGTGTGGTGCTCGGTCAGCCGGTAGGTGGTGAACACGAAGGGGTACACGTCCGATCCCGGGGCGCCCGGTTCCGGCGCGCTGAGGTTGTCCTTGCGGGGCAGGGTGACCCGGGTGGGGTTGTGCTGCTGCCGGTACAGCGGATTGCGCACCGGGGACTCCTGCGGCTCGTAGTGGGTCGGCAGCGGTCCGTCCACCATGCCCTTGGGCGCGAAGAGCCAGCCCTTGCCGTCGGCCTGCATGATGAACGGGTCGTCCCCGGCCAGCGCGGCCGCACCGCCCAGTGAGGGGTCCGGGGCGCTGCCGGGCGCACGGTCCACGGGGAAGTCCGGGACGTCGTTGCCCACCCACTTGCCCTGGTCCTCGTCCCACCAGACGAGCTTCTTGCGCTCGCTCCAGGGCCGGCCCTGCGGGTCCGCCGAGGCCCGGTTGTACAGGATCCGCCGGTTCGACGGCCAGGCCCAGCCCCATTCCTCGGTCTGGGGACCGTCGCCACCGCCCGGGGTGCGGTCGGCGGCATGGTTGATGCCGTCCGCGAAGACGCCGGTGTAGATCCAGCAGCCGCCGGCCGTGGAACCGTCCGCCTTCATCTGGGTGTAGCTGGAGAGCAGCGTGCCGGCATCGGGCCCCGTGAGCTGGTGGCCGTTGATCTCCCGCAGGATGGCCTCGCCGTCGGGCTCCCCGTGCTCGTCCTCCGGGTAGTCCCACGTCAGGTCCAGCAGCGGGCGGTCGCGGGGGTCGGTGGAGTCCGCCAGCCGCGCCCGGATCCGCTTGCCGAGCTCGTGGAAGAACTGCAGCTCGGACTGGGCGTCGCCCGGCGGGGCCACGGCCTGGTGGCGCCACTGCAGCAGGCGCTGGGTCTGGGTGAAGGTGCCGGCCTTCTCCACGTGGTTGGCCGCCGGGAAGAAGAACACCTCGGTGTCGATGTCCTCGGTGCGCAGCTCGCCGGTGGCGATCTCCGGGCCGTCCTTCCACCAGGTGGCCGACTCGATGAGCTGGAAGTCCCGGACGACGAGCCACTTCAGGTGGGACATGCCCATCCGCTGCATGCGGCCGTTGGCGGAGCCGACCGCCGGGTTCTGCCCGAGCAGGAAGTAGCCCTCGACGTCCCCGGCGATCATCCCCTCCACCGTCTGGTAGGTGCCGTGGGGACCGGTGAGGCGGGGGATGTAGTCGTAGGCGTAGTCGTTGCCCGCGTGGGCGGCCTCACCCCACCAGGCCTTGAGCAGGCTGACGGTGTAGGCGTCCGCCTCGGCCCAGTAGCCCTTCTGCTTCTTGGAGGCGATCGACTCTATGTAGGTGCCCAGGTCCTGCTTCTCCACGGTGGGCATCGGCAGGTAGCCGGGCAGCAGGTTGAACAGGGTGGGGATGTCCGTGCAGCCCTGGATGGACGCGTGGCCACGCAGGGCCATGATGCCCCCGCCCGGGCGTCCCATGTTGCCCAGCAGCAGCTGCAGGATGGTGGCGGTGCGGATGTACTGGGCGCCGACCGTGTGCTGCGTCCAGCCCACGGCGTAGGCGAAGCAGGTGGTGCGCTCGCGGCCCGAGTTCTCGGTGATCGTCCGGGCCAGCTCCTCGAAGTCCGCCACCGAGATCCCGCAGGCGTCCCGCACCATCTCCGGGGTGTAGCGCGCGTAGTGGCGCTTCAGGATCTGGAAGACGGTGCGCGGGTGCTGCAGCGTCTCGTCCCGGCGCGGCAGGCGCGTCTCGACGTCCGGGCCACCGGAACCGTACTGCTGGCCGGCCGCCTCCGTGGAGGCCTCCGCCCCGTCCTCCCGGGCGCTGTCCTCCGCCGCACCGTTCCCGACGCCGGCTCCCCCGGAACCGCTGCCGGGCTCCGGTTCGTAGGCCCAGGACTTCATGTCGTAGCCGCCGGACTCCTCGTCATACCCGGAGAACAGCCCGTCGAGGTCCTCGGCGTCCCGGAAGTCCTCGTTCACGATCGTGGCGGCGTTCGTGTAGGCCACCACGTACTCCCTGAACCACTTCTCCTGGGTCAGCACGTAGTTGATCAGCGCACCGAGCAGCACGATGTCCGAACCGGCGCGGATCGGCACGTGCTTGTCCGCCACGGCCGAGGTGCGCGAGAAGCGCGGGTCCACGTGGAAGACCTTGGCACCGCGCGCCTTGGCCTCGGTCACCCACTGGAAGCCCACGGGGTGGGCCTCGGCCATGTTCGAGCCCTGGATGACGATGCAGTCAGCGTTGGCCATGTCCTGCAGCGATTGGGTGGCGCCGCCGCGCCCGAAGGAGGTCCCCAGACCGGGAACCGTGGCGGAGTGTCAAATACGGGCCTGGTTCTCGATCTGGATGGCACCGGCCGCCGTGAACAGCTTCTTGATGAGGTAGTTCTCCTCATTGTCCAGCGTGGCCCCGCCCAAGGAGGCGACCCCCATGGTGCGGGCCAGCCGTCGGCCCTGCTCGTCCAGGTCCTGCCAGCCGTTGCGGCGGGACTCCAGGAACCGGTCCACCACCATCTCGGTGGCGGTCTCGACGTCCATCTCCTGCCACTCGGTCGCCCGCGGCGCGCGGTAGAGGACCTTCGTCTGGCGGTTGGAGGTGTTGACGAGCTGCTCGCTCGCCGATCCCTTGGGGCACAGCCGGCCGCGGGAGATCGGCGAGTCCGGGTCTCCCTCGATCTGCACGACCCTCTCGTCCGTGACGAAGACCTTCTGGCCGCAGCCGACCGCACAATACGGGCACACGCTCTGCACGGACCGGTCCGCGGTGGTGGTGCGCGGGGCGATGGCCCGCGTGGTCGGAGAGGTCACGGCAGAGCTTCGACCCGAGGAGTCGTCCGTGCGGAACTGCCGGATGACCGGCCATTCCAGGAAGCTGAACCGTGACATGGGTCCAACCTATCCCAGCCGGTGGCAGGGGGAAAGTACCGGCGCGGTCGCGGCGTCCGGTTGACTGGGGGCATGCAGCACATCGTCCTCGGCCCGGCACCCGCGGCCTCGGCGGGCCCGTCCGCCGGGTCGTCGGCCCCGTCCGGCCCGGCGCCGGGCTCGTGGGAGGCCGTCCTGGTCGACGGTGACCGGATCGTGCCGGGACCCACGGCCGGCCCGGACCAGCTGCCCGGACTGGTCCGCGCGCTGCCGGACCGCCTCGGGACGGACCCCGCGTCCATCCGCTGGGTGTTCGCCTCCGTGGCCACCGGGTACCCGCCGCTCCTGAGGGCCGGCATCGAACTCGGCAGGTGCTGGGACCTCGGCCTCGCCCAGCGGATCCTCACCGGCGCGGCCACGCTCGAGGCCGCCGGCGTGCGCTACTCCCCCACCGTCGTCGTGCCCGTCCGGGACCCGGAACCCTACGGGGAGGCGCCGCGGCCGGGACCACCGGACCAGGAGGCGTTCTTCGAGCTGCCGGCCGCGGGGGCCGGACGGGACGGGCACCCCGGGGCGGCCGGGCTGGCGCGGGAACTGGTCACCCAGCTGGCCGCTGTCACCGGCTCTCGGCATCCGCAGCGCCTGATGCTGCTGCTGGCCGCGGAGTCCCAGGGTGCGCTGGTCGCGGCGGAGATGCTGCAGGAGGGGCTGCCCTGGCGCCGGGACCTGCACGAGGAGATGCTCCGGCGCCGGCTCGGGCCCCGCCCCCGTGAGGGCGAACGGCCACGGCTGCTGCAGGAGCTGGCCCAGCGCCTTGCCGCAGGCCTCGGCGTCCCCGGGCTCAATCCCGATTCTCCCCAGGACCTGTTGCGGGCACTCACGGCGGCCGGGGTGCGGGTGTCCTCCACCCGGGCCTGGGAACTGAGGGAATGGGCCCGGGGTGGCGGTGCGGACTCGCAGCGCCGCACGGAGTTGGTGGAACCCGTGCTGGAGTACAAGCACCTGTACCGGTTGTGGACGGCCAACGGCTGGCACTGGCTGGACGAATGGGTCCGGGACGGCCGCTTCCACCCCGCGTACTCCGTGGGTGGCGTGGTGACCGGGCGATGGGCCGCCCACGGCGGCGGGGCCATGCAGGTCCCCGCGGCCGTGCGGGATGCCGTGCGGTCGGACCCGGGCTGGCTGCTCACCGTGGCCGATGCCTCTCAGGTGGAACCGCGCATCCTGGCGGCGATGTCGCAGGACCGGACCCTGGCCGCCGCCGGCTCCGGGCACGACCTGTACCTGGCGGTGGCGGAGCAGGGCCGGCGGGCCGGGTCCGGGATCGGCGACCGGACCCGGGCGAAGATCGCGCTGCTCGGTGCCATGTACGGGGCCACCACGGGTGACTCGGCCGTGCTGATGCCGCACCTGCGCCGCCTGTACCCCGAGGCCATCGAGCTGCTCGAGCGGGCCGCCCGCCGCGGCGAGGAGGGTGGTCAGGTGGCCACCTGGCTGGGCCGCACCTCCCCGGCGGTGGCGCCGGACTGGCTGGCCAGGGTCCGCGACGTCGGCACGGCCGAGGCGGAGTCCCGGTCCCGGTCGATGCGCGCGGCGGCCGGCCGGTTCACCCGCAACTTCGTGGTCCAGGGCACCGCGGCCGAGTGGGCCCTGTGCTGGATGGGCGAGATCCGGCGCCGGTTGCGCGAGGGCGACCGGGACCATCCGCGGGGACTGCGGACCCGGCTGGTGTTCTTCGTCCATGACGAGGTCGTGCTGCACGGCCCCGCCGAGGAGGCCCCCGCCGTCGGACGGATCGTCACCGAGGCGGCCGCCACCGCCGGCCGGCTGCTGTTCGGGGCGGCACCGGTCGAGTTCCCGCTCACGGTCGCCGCGGTCGAGTCCTACGCCGAGGCGGACTAGGACCGGTTCGCCCTGGTCAGACGTGGGCCCGGCACCGGGCCTGGTAGGTCTCCGTGCCGCCCACGTGCTCTGCCCGGGCGGTTCCGCCGGCCGTCGACGGCGTCCCGCTGGGGACGACCCGCACGTGGAAGGCGGCGTCCCGGCCGCACACCGAGCAGACGGCGGTCAGCTTGACCACCTCCTCCGCCAGGGCCATGAGCGCCGGCATCGGTTCGAACGGCAGGCCGTCGAAGGTCACGCACAGGCCGGAGACCACGACGGTGAGCCCCTCCCCGGCCAGCCGCGTGACCACCGGGACCAGGTCGGATCCGAAGAACTGGGCCTCGTCGATCGCCAGCAGGTCCAGGTCCTGGCCCGCCACGAGCCCGGCCAGCCCGGAGGCGTCGGGCACGGACCGGGCCGGGATGCGCTGCCCGGCGTGGGAGGCCACGTCCCGCGAGCCGTGCCGCACGTCCAGGGCGTGGTTGACCACCTCCACGGACAGCCCGGCCAGCCACGCGCGGCGGACCCGGCGCATCAGCTCCTCGGACTTGCCGGCGAACATCGGGCCGGCGATCACCTGCAGCTGACCGATCCGCTCCCTCGCGACGGCACCCGGGCCGCTCCCCCGCAACCCGGTCACCGTGCGACCTCGCGGCGGACCACGCGGACCCAGGAACCGATCATGGCCAGCGTCGTGGCCGCCCAGGCCACCAGGGCCACCCAGATCCACAGTTCCCCGATCCGGGCCACGATCGGCAGCTGGTCCGCCCGGCCCAGGTACATCCCGGCCACGGCGTACATGCCCAGCGGGAAGACGATGCTCCACAGGGTCGGGGTGTACCGCAGGGGCACCTTCTTCACCACGTGCCGCCAGACACCGGCGGCGAAGAGCACCGGGATCAGCCACGTGGCGAAGCACCAGAGCACCACCGCGGCCCCGGCCACGAGCCCGCGGACGGCGTCCACCATGGGGGTGCTCTCCATCTCCACGATCCGCGCCCCGGCCACGATCGTGATGGCGATCGCCCCCATCGAGACCCAGTAGGGCGGCTGGAACTGCTCGGGCTCCAACGGATAGGCCAGCATCCGGTAGACCACCAGGATGGCCACCGCCACGTAGAGCACCAGCCCGATCGACCAGGCGAAGACGGCCAGCATGGCCAGCCCCTGGCGCATCCCCACCAGCTCGGGCTCCAGGGTGGCCGCCACCACGGCGACGGACTGGGCGGCGACCACCCAGATGAACCAGGTGCCGTTGGCCGCAGCGGTCACGGGCCGCTCGGACCGGCCGAGCACCGCCGCCCACGGCACGGCATAGCCCAGCAGCAACCAGCTCACCGATCCGATCACGAGCAGCGCCGCGGCGGGCCCGATGATGCCGATGCCGCCCAGCGACGCGGCCAGCACGTCGGTGGCCGCCACGAAGGTGAACACGAGGAACGCCCGTGCGGAGTCGTGGAAGTCCGCCGCGTAGGCGCCACGGTAGGCCAGCAGACGCCAGCCGTTGAGCACCACCAGCACGGCGTACCCGACGGCGGCCAGCACGATCAGCGCGGCCGAGAACCGGTCCCAGCCCCGTTGCGCCGCGCCGATGGACAGGATGCCCGTGCCCATGACGAAGGCGAAGTACCCCGGGGAGAGCCGCTCGGGCGTCAGCCGATGCAGCGTCAAGGACAGTGATGGGCGCAGCGCAGGTCTCGTCACGGTGCCCATGGTCCCGATGCTAGTCAGCCGGTCCCGTTCCCGCCCATCCGGTAGCGCCCGGTGGAGCCGGGGTCCTCGAACGGGGAGTCCTCCGGGGCGCGGAACGGCTCGGCCTCGACGCTGCCGGATGCCTGCTCCATGAACTCCATCCACTGCGGCCCGGCCAGGGTGCTGCCCCAGAAGTGCTCGTGCTCCTGCCCGTTGACCCGGGTGCCGGCCAAGGTCTTCAGGTC
>JAPFFX010000355.1 GCA_026645375.1 Citricoccus sp. WCRC_4
GGTGGAGCCTAGGGGAGTCGAACCCCTGACCTTTTCATTGCGAACGAAACGCTCTACCAACTGAGCTAAGGCCCCGCGGCGCCGGCATCGGCCGAAACGCACTCCACCATCATACGACGCCCGGCCCGGTAGCGCCCAAATCAGCCGGAGCGCCATGTGGCCACCCTTCATGAACCGCGCATAAGTCCGGTCTGACCTGGAGTGTTACGTACACCGACGTCAGCCGGTTTGAAGTTGCTGATGCAAACATGAGAAGCTACAGCGTCCGGTCAAGCGCCGGATCCGGTGTGTGCGAGCCCCCAGGGTGCGTGCCCGAGGTCCTCCTCGGCGCATGCAGACCCGCTCCGTGGCTCCCGCCGGAGGCGGCCCCCGAGGGCCAGCCGGACCGGCCCTCGCAGGCCGGTCGCGCCGGTCCGCGAGGACTGGCGCGTGCGATCCGAGAGGGGACGCCGCCAGCACGGGAGGCGTCGTCGGAGCGCTGTCATTGTCGCCGACAGAAAGGGACGGGATGCCACCCGTACAGGAAATCAACCAACTGGGAATCATGGCAGTGGTCCTGCTGCTGATCCTCTTCTACGGCGGAACCATGTGGATGTCCGTCAGGATCAGCCAGAAGAACGAGAACGCCGACGGGTACATGACCGCCGGCGGCAACATCGGATTCGGCATCTCGGCGGCATCGATGACCGCCACCTGGATCTGGGCCTCCTCGATGTACGCCTCCGCCACCGCGGGCTACACCTACGGCATCGCCGGCCCCATCCACTACGGGCTCTGGGGAGCCCTGATGATCCTGTTCATCTACCCGTTCGGCAAGCGCATCCGCAAGGTCGCCCCGAAGGCCCACACCCTGGCCGAGGTCATGTACGCCCGGCACGGCCGCTCCTCCCAGCTGATGCTGGCCGGCTCCAACGTCCTGGGCTCCCTCATCTCCCTGACCTCAAACTTCATCGCCGGCGGCGCGCTGATCTCCATGCTGTCCCCGCTCAGCTTCGGCGCGGGCATCGTCATCGTGGCAGCGGGCGTGCTGATGTACACCCTCTGGTCCGGGTTCCGCGCCTCCGTGCTCACCGACTTCGCCCAGGTGATGTTCATGCTGGGCGCCGCCGTCGTGATCATCCCGGTGATCTTCTTCGTGGCGGGCGGGCCGGGCATGTTCGAGGCCGGCGTCGCCGCGGGCCACGTGGCCCCGGAGCAGGGCAGCTTCTTCTCCTCGGACGCCTTCATGAACCAGGGCGCCCCCTACATCGCCGCGGTGCTGGCCTACGCCATCGGCAACCAGACCATCGCCCAGCGCCTGTTCTCCGTGCGTGAGGACCTGATCAAGCCGACGTTCATCACCGCCACCATCGGCTACGGCGGTGCCGTGATCGGCATCGGCATGCTCGGCGTGATGGCCCTGTACCTGGGTGTCGAGCCCATGAACGGGGACGTCAACAACCTGATCCCGCAGATGGCCGGCACCTACCTCGGCCCGGTCCTGCTGGCCCTGGCGTTCCTGATGATCATCGGGGCGCTGTCCTCCACCGCCGACTCCGACCTCGCCGCGCTGTCCTCCATCGTCATGTCGGACATGTACGGCCAGTCGGTCGGCAAGGAGAACGTCAAGCCGAAGACGATGCTGCTCGTCGGCCGCGTCGCCATGATCATCGCCACCGCCGCGGCGTTGTACTTCGCCACGGCGCAGTTCAACATCCTGGACCTGTTGGTGTTCGTCGGCGCGCTCTGGGGTTGCCTCGTGTTCCCGGTGATCGCCTCGTTCTACTGGCCCAAGGTCACCAACGCGGCCTTCAGCGTCAGCGTCCTGGCCGCCCTCGTGGCCTTCCTGCCGGTGCGCTTCGAGTGGATCCCGTTCACCGGCGCCCTCGGTTTCGGCGTGGAACTGGTGGCCACGATCGGCATCGGCGTGGTGCTGGGCATCATGTGCTTCGGGTTCTTCGGGCTGAAGCCCGCCGTGGTCATCGGCGGCGTGGCCACCGTGGTCGCCGCACCGTTCACGTTCTTCTTCCTGCGTGACTACACGGTGCTCTCGGCTTCGCTGGTCGCCTACGCGGTCTCGTTCCTGGTCTGCTACCTCATGTCCTTCCGCTCGAAGCAGGACTTCGACTTCGAGATCATCAAGGACATCACCGGCGAGTTCGACCCCGATCACCCGGCCCCCACCCGGGGTGCCGACGAGGCCGAGCTGGCCACCCGCGGCGCCGCGTCGGCCGGCGGTTCCGGGACCGCCGGAGCCGGTGGCACCACCGCGGTCCCGCGCAGGGACTGACCCGGCCGCGACCCCGAATCCATCGAACCTCCCCGTCCCCTGAAAGGACTCACATGACCGTCGGACTGACCATCTACGTCCTGATGTGGCCCGTCATCGTGGCCGCCATCCTCTTCCTCATCGCCCGCGGATTCTTCCGCGACGTGTCCCAGGCCAAGAAGGAGGGCCGCCCGGTCATCTGATCGGTGCACTGCGTGGCCCGGGACTACCGGCCCACGACGACGGGGCGTCACATTGCGCGGTTGGCGCCCCGTCGTCGTCCACGCACCCC
>JAPFFX010000158.1 GCA_026645375.1 Citricoccus sp. WCRC_4
GGACCAGGGTGGGGGTGATCATCGGGATGAACCCGTTCTGCACCGCCAGGTCCAGGCCCATCTGCATCAGGGCGATCTCCAGCCGGGCCCCCACGCCCTTGAGGAAGTAGAACCGGGAGCCGGACACCTTGGCACCGCGCTCCATGTCGATCGCACCGATCAGCTCGCCGATCTCCAGGTGGTCCCGGGGGGTGAAGCCGTCAGCGGCGAAGTCACGGACGGTGCCGACCGTCTTCAGGACGGTGAAGTCGTCCTCGCCACCGGCGGGCACGCCCTCCTCGATGAGGTTCGGGAACAGCCGCTGCAGGCGGTCCAGTTCGGCCTGCGCCTCGTTGGCCTCCGCCTCCGCCGCCTTCACGCGGGCGGCCAGCTCCTTGACCTCGGCCAGCAGGGCCTGCTTCTCCTCCCCCTGGGCGGCCGCCACCCTCTTGCCGAAGAGCTTCTGTTCTGCCCGCAGCTCCTCGAAGGCGGCGATCGAGGACCGGCGGGCGGCATCGGCGGAGAGCATCTGGTCGACGAGGGACTCGTCGGCTCCGCGGGCGCGCTGGGAGGCCTTGTAGAGGTCCGGGTTCTCGGTGAGGTGCTTGACGTCGATCACGCGCACCAGCCTAGCCGCCGCTCCCCGTCCCGCCCCGTAGACTGCGGCCATGCCCGCTGAATTGATCGTCGCCCTCGCGGCACTGGTGCTGGTCCTCGCCGCCCTGGCCTTCGTCGTCGGCCTGTGGACGGGCCACCGCCGGCTGCGGGGCCGGATGGAGGAGCTGCACGGCCGGGTCGCCTCGCTCCACGGCGACGTGGGCACCCTGCCGGACCGGATGGCGCGGCTCTCCGGCCAGGTCGAGGCGCTCGACGGCCAGGTCAGCGAGATCGTCGAGGCCCCGCTGATCGCCCGGGCCATGGTCCACCCGCGCAGGGTGGCCCTCGTGCTCAATCCCATCAAGGCCGAGGCGGACTCCGTGCGCCAGCGCGTCGCCGCCGCGGTGCGGCAGTCCGGGCTGCCGGAGCTGGAGGTCTACGAGACCACCGTCGAGGACCCGGGCCAGCAGATGGCACGGGACGCGGTCGCGGGCGGGGCCGACGTCGTGATCGCCGCCGGCGGCGACGGCACGGTGCGCTTCGTGGCCGAGGAACTGGCCGGCACGGACACCACGCTGGGCGTCATCCCGCTGGGCACGGGCAACCTGCTGGCCCGCAACCTCAAGTTCCCCCTCGAGGACCTCGACGCGTGCGTCAACACCGCCCTGCACGGCACCGCGCGGCAGATCGACTCGATCGACATCAAGGTCGAGACCACGGACGGGACCACCGTGCGCAACACCTTCCTGGTGATCGCCGGTGCCGGCATGGACGCCGAGGTCATGGGCGACACCCGCGACGACCTCAAGGTCAAGGCCGGCTGGCTCGCCTACGGCGAGGCGGGGATGCGCCACCTGCCGGGCTCGCGCAAGGAGATCTCCGTGTCCCTAGACGGCGGCGCCCCGCAGCGCCGGAAGGTCCGGTCCGTGATGGTCGCCAATTGCGGCGAGCTGACCGCGGGCATGGACTTCGTCCCGGAGGCCCGCTTCGACGACGGCCTGCTGGACGTGGTCATGCTCTCCCCGCGGCACGTGGGCGACTGGATCCGGATCGCGGCGAAGACGCTGACGAAGTCCCGCCACAAGATCCCGGTCATGGAGACCCACCAGGCCACCCGCTGCCGCGTGGTGCTGCACGAGCCGATGGCCGCCCAGCTGGACGGGGACGCGATCGGCGAGGTGCGCTCCATCGATGCCCGGGTCCGCCCGGACTCGCTGCGGATCCTCGTCCCCGCCTCCGACGTGCCGGACTCCGCGGCCGCTCCCACCATGAAGCCGGAGTCCGTCCCGGAGGAGCACGTCTGAGGGCAGAGGGCGCGGCCCGTCCCGGGACGGCACCGCCGCCCCGCGCGGGGATCACTGGTCCGTGGTGCGTCCCAGCAGTCCCTGCACCCAGCGCTGGCCGGTGCGGTAGGCCTCGTCGGTGACGTCGGCACGCACGTGGTACCGGCGGTGGTCGGCCCGCGGGTAGGAGCCCAGGAAGCGGATCTGCGGGATGATCCGGTACAGCGCGGCGAGCGCCGCGGAGACCCGCTCCTCGGCCAGGTGCCCCTCGAGGTCGATGGAGAAGAAGTAGCTGCCCAGCCCGGCCCCCGTGGGCCGGGACTCGATGCGGGACAGGTTGATCCCGCGCGCGGCGAACTGCTCCAGGATGTCCATCAGGGCGCCCGGGTGGTCGTCCGGCAGGGGCACGACGACGGTGGTCTTGTCCGAGCCCGTCGGCGCCGGCAGCGCGCCGGGCCGGGAGACGAGCACGAACCGGGTCACGGCCCCGGCGGTGTCCTCGATGGCCGAGGCCAGCACGGGCAGCCCCGTCTGTGCGGCCACCAGCGGGGCGCAGACGGCGGCGTCGTAGGAGGTCTCGTCGTCCAGCAGCCCCCGGGCGCCGGCGGCGGTGGAGGAGGCGGGGATGAACTCGGCCTGCGGGATGTGCGCGGCGGCCCAGTTGCGCACCTGTGCCCAGCCGTGGCTGTGGGTGGCCACCGAGCGGATCGCGGACAGCTCCATGTCCCGGCGCCCCACCAGCACGAAGCTGATCGGCACCAGGATCTCGCGGCGGATCTGCAGCGCGTCCCCGCTGGCGATGTCATCCAGGGTGGCGCTGACGCCGCCCTCCACGGAGTTCTCGATCGGCACCACCGCGAAGTCCGCGGAGCCGTCCCGGACCTGGGCCAGCGCGGTGATCACGGAACCGACCGGGTCGCACTGGGCGGTGTCGGTGCCGGGGACCTGGCGCAGCGCGGCCTCGGTGAACGTGCCCTCGGGGCCGAGGTAGACGTACCGGGGACGCGCTCCCCCGGCACGGCCGGTGCCGGGCTCCACGGCGGGGGAACCGGCGGCGCGGCTCACTTGACGGACGGCTCGGCGCCGCCGTCCGCCTCCATGGGCCGGCCGGACTCCAGCCAGGCGCCGGAGCCGCCGGCGACGTTGATGGCCGAGTAGCCCCGGTTCACCATGAAGTCGGAGGCCCGCATGGACCGGCCGCCGGTCCGGCAGATCACGTAGTAGTCGGTGTCCGGGTCCAGTTCCTCGATGCGCTCCGGGAGCTGTCCCAGCGGGATGTGCAGGGCTCCGGCGGCCCGGCCGAGGGTGAACTCGTCGTCCTCGCGCACGTCGAGGATGGTTGCGTTCTCCGGGACGTCGTCCACGCTGACTGTTTCGAACATGCTCATGACACCCCAGCCTAATAGGGTGTGCCCGTGGAGACCTTTCTGGGAGACCTGGGCACCGTCGGCTACTGGGTCGGGTCCACCCTCGGCGCCGTCTTCGGCCTCATGCTGCTCGTCCTGGTGGCCTGGCTGATCGCCACCGCCGTGCGGCGCGTGCTCGGGGTGCCGGTCGGCTGGTTCCGCTCGGTGCTGGTGGCGCTGCTGATGGTGCTCAGCACCAACGTCGTCTTCGACGCCGTCATCACCCAGGTCGCCGGGACCGACCCCTCCGGCGCCCTCTCGGGAGTCTCCGCCCCGGCCGCGATGGTGCTGATCCTCATCGCCCTGCTGTGGATCTTCGGCCTGGGCACCGCCGTGCTGATGATCCTGGAGATGGTGATCCCCACCGGCGTGCTGCCGAACCCGGTCCTGTGGTTCGCCGGGCTGCGCAGCACCTGGGCCCGGAACAGGCGTTACCGGCAGGTGGTCGGCGTGTTCCTGCGTCACGGGCTGGGGGCCAACCTGCGTGGTTTCGGCCGGCCCTCCGACGGCGGCGAGGGTTCCTGGGCGGGCACGGCACGGGCCCTGAGGCGGTCCCTGGAGGACGCGGGCATCACCTTCGTCAAGCTCGGCCAGAACCTCTCGGCGCGTACCGACCTGCTGCCCGAGGACTTCATCCGGGAGCTGTCCCGGCTGCAGTCCGAGGTCGCCCCCGAGTCATGGGACTCCATCCGTGCGGCGCTCTCCCACTCGCTGGGCCGGGACCCGCTGGAGGTCTTCGCCTGGGTGGACGAGGCACCCCTGGCCTCGGCGTCCGTGGCCCAGGTGCACCGCGCGCGGCTGCAGGATGGCACGGAGGTGGTCCTGAAGGTCCAGCGCCCGGGCGCCGTGGAGGAGGTCATGCGGGACACGGACATCGTGGTGCGGATCTGCCGGTGGCTGCAGCTCAACACCACCTGGGGCAAGTCCCTGCGGATCCTGGACCTGGGCCGCGGCTTCACCCGGTCGCTGGCCGAGGAGCTCGACTACCACGTCGAGGAGGCCAACATGCGTGACATGGCCGCGGCCGTGACCGGCCACAACCTCACCGTCCCCACCGTCTACCCGGAGTACTCCTCACGCCGGCTGCTCGTGATGGACTACCTGCCCGGTGTCCCCGTGGGGCGCGCCAAGGACCGGTTGGACCGGTTGGACCCGTCCATCCGGCGCCGGCTGGCCGAGGAGCTGACGAACTCGGTGATGCGCCAGATCATGGACGACGGCATCTTCCACGCCGACCTCCATCCGGGCAATGTCATGCTCCTGGGCGAGGCCCAGTACACCCGCCTGGGACTGCTCGACTTCGGCACGGTCGGCCGGCTCGACCCCCGCTCGCAACAGCAACTGGTGATGGTCTTCGCCTCGATCGAGCGCAATGACGCCAGGCTGCTCGGCGACTCCCTGGTCGAACTGCTCGGGCGTCCCGAGGGCCTGGACGACCGGGCGCTGGAGCGCGAGGTCGGCGAACTGCTGGTGCGTTACCGGGGCGGGCTGCGGGGCGGTTCGGCGTCCAAGCTGTTCGGCTCCCTGATGCGGCTGATCCTCGACCACCGGTTCGCCGTGCCCAAGGAGGTGGCCGCGGCCCTGCGCTCCCTCGGCGGCATGGAGGGCACCCTCGGACTGATCGACCCGGACCTCGAGGTCGTGGCGGCGGCCCGGGAACTGGGCGCCGACCTGCTGAAGGACCGGTTCAGGCCCGGTTCGCTGAAGGACACCGCCACGACGGCCCTGCTGGACGTGCTGCCGATCGCCGCCCAGCTGCCGCGGCGGCTGAACCGGATCGCCGACGACCTGCAGGGCGGACGGATCTCGGTGAACGTCCGGCTGCTCGGCAACAAGGACGACCGGCAGTACGTCACCTGGCTGTTCCAACAGGTGGTGGTGGCGATCCTGGCCGGGTTCTGCGTCCTGGGCGGAATCGTCCTGCTGGCCTTCGGCGACGGCGGCCCGGCCATGACCAGCTACATGACCTGGCACACCGCGTTCGGCTACATCGTCCTGTTCGCCGGCTTCGTGCTCTCCCTGCGGACCGTGGCCCTGGTGATGCAGCGGCCGGGCCCGGCGGAGGTCCCGGAGTAGGCCCTCGATACAGTGGACGCCATGAATCACCCCGTCCAGGCCTCCGGCCTTGCGCGCCTGACCGCCCTGCAACTGCGTGACGCCCTGGCCTCGGGAGAGGTCTCCGCCGTGGCCGCCACGCGGCACTTCCTCGACGTCACCCGGCGGCGCGACCCGGAGCTCGGGGCGTTCATCTCGGTGGAGCCCGAGGCCGCACTGGCCCGCGCCGAACAGCTGGACCGCGGGTTCAGGGACTCCGGTCCCGTCGGCTCATTGCATGGCATGCCGCTGGCGTTCAAGGACCTCGTGGACGTGGCCGGGATGCGCACCACCTTCGGTTCCCGGACCGCCGTCGATGCGCCGCCGGCCGACGAGGACGATCCGCTGGCCGCCGCGGTGCATTCCGCCGGGGGCATCTCCCTGGGCAAGACCACCGTCCCCGAGCTCGGGCTTCCCTGCCACTCGGAGAACCTCATCTCCCCCGGGGCGCGCAATCCGCTGGACCCTGAACGTACGGCGGGCGGTTCCACCGGGGGCGGGGCGGCCGCCGTCGCCGCCGGGATGCTGCCCTTCGCGCCCGGCACCGACGGCGGCGGGTCCATCCGCATCCCGGCCGCGGCCTGCGGGCTGGTCGGGCTGAAGCCCGGCCGCGGCACCGTGCCCACGGACCGGCAGGAGGACTCGGTGCGGAACCTGTCCGTGTCCGGCCCGCTGGCCCGCACGGCCGTGGACGCCGCCCTGCTCTACGACGCCATGCTCGGTGGCCCGCGGGGCGAGGGGCGGAGCCTGCCGCGGGCGCAGCGGGCGGAGCCGGACCGGTTGCGGATCGGCTACTCCACCGCCTCCCCGTTCACCCCGGACCTGGAGATCACGCTGGCCCGGCCCGCCCTCGATGCCCTCACCCGGGCCGCCGCCGCCCTCGAGCGGGACGGTCACGAGGTGACCGAGGCCGACCTGGACTACGCGCCGGGCTATCACGAGGACTTCCGCACCGTCTGGACGGCGGCGCTCACGGAGGCTCCCCTGCCCGGGGACGCCGAGCGGCTGCTCGGCCCCCTGGCCGCCTACTTCCTGGAGCTGGCCCGCGGTGACACCCCGGATCGCCTGGCGGGGTCCGTGGACCGGCTGACCCACTGGGCCGCGGACGCCCGTCGGCAGCTGGCGGCCCATGACGTGGTGCTGACCCCGGTGCTGGCCTTCGCGCCACCGCTGATCGGGACCTTCACGTCCCTGCCCCCGGCCGAGGACTACGAGCTGCAGTGCCGGTTCACCCCGTACACCTCGATGGTCAACGTCATGGGGCTGCCGGCGGTCTCCGTCCCCGTGCTCCGGGACGCGGAGGGGCTGAGCTGGTCCGTGCAGGCGATCGGCCGGCCCGGCACGGAGGGACACCTGCTGGCCCTGGCGGCCCGCCTGGAGCACCTGCTGGGCTGAACCGCGCCGGTTACCCGAGCATCGCCCCGAACGCGATGAAACCGATGATCATCAGGACCCACAGCCCGGTGACCAGGTACCCCATGATCAGCCCGGCGACGGCGAATCCCTTGCCGTGGGGTTCCCTGGCCATGGAGAGGTGGCCGAACACGATCGCCAGGAGCTGCGGGACGGCCAGGAAACCGAAGGTCACCACGCCCGCGATGCCCAGCACCATCGCGGTGATGCCCAGGCCCGCGGCCCGGGGCTCACCCCCCGGATACGGCACCCCGCCCCTCCGGTCCGGTTGCATCCCGCCCTGCCCGTAGGCACCGGCCCGGCCGTAGCCCCCCGCCTGGTCATGGTTGAAGTCATAGGGGTTCTGCACCGGACGGTGCTGCCCCTGCTGGCCGGGCTGGTTGGCGACCACGGGGTACCCGCCGTGGATCGGGTACTGGGGCTGGCCGTCGCCGTAGGGACCGGCCAGTGGCTGGTCCGCGTAGGGGTTCCGGGCGGCCGGGGACCCACCGGGGGGTTGCGGCGTGGACGGACCGCCCGGTGCCTCCGGGTCCGTGTACCAGGAGGGATGCTTGGGGTCGTCGAACGGACGGTACGCGTCCGAGTGCTGTCCCTGGTCATTCCGGTCGGCCATGGGTCCAGTGTAGGCAACGCCCCGGACATCGCACCGGGATCTCCACAGGCTCTCCACCGGGTCTCAACCACGGGCAATCGGTGCTCGCCCTTCCCGTGGAGACCTCCGGCTGGTTGCATGACCACATGGTCGAATCCCACCCCTCCACCGCGGACATCGGCGTCCGCAACGGCTACGCCGAGGACTTCCTCGGCACCACCACCGAGGTGCCGGTCCCGAGCGACGAGCGCCTGACGGTCCTGGACTACGTGCACTTCTCCGTCCACCAGGACACCGACCGCCGGCTGGCCGCGATCACGGCGGTGAACATCGACGGCACCCGGTTGCGCGACGTGGACCGCGGGAACGCCTGGCGGTTCGATGAACGCCTGCCCGAGGAGCACCAGTCCGGTGAGGCGCTCTACGCCGGCAACGACCTGGACCGCGGCCACCTGGTGCGCCGTCGCGACCCGGTGTGGGGCGACGGCGTCACCGCCCGCCTGGCGAACCTCGACACCTTCCACTACACCGTGTGCGCCCCCCAGGCCGCCTACTTCAACCAGTCCCAGGAGCTGTGGCTCGGACTGGAGGACCACGTGCTGGGCCACGCCCGGGCCGCCGGACAACGGATCAGCGTCTTCACCGGTTGCGTCTTCGCCGAGGACGATCCCGAGTACCGCGGCGAGTTCCGGATCCCCCGCCGATTCTTCAAGATCGCGGCCTGGAACCAGCAGCCGGCCCTCGGGACGCTCGCCACGACCGGGTACCTGCTGGACCAGAGCGAGGGCCTGGACCGGATCCTGAGCCGCGGGCTGTGGGCCGGTGAGGAGGTGCCCGGGCCCGGTCCCTTCCGCACCTACCAGGTCCCGGTGGCGGACATCGCCGAGCTGACCGGCCTGGACATGGGTCAGCTCGCGGCGGCCGATCGCTATCGCGTCCCCGCCGAGGCCCAGGGCGAGCGGGTCCGTGGAGCCCACGCCGCGCGGCGCTGGCGGACCCTGGAGGGATTCGATGACATCAGCCTGTGAGACGCCCTCCGGGGCGGCGGCCCCCGGGCCGCCGGGACCCCGCCGGCAGTGCATCGTGCCGCCCTACATGCTCGAGCAGCTCTCGCGGCACCTGCCGCAGCATCCGGAGCCCCCGGCGCCGCCGGCCAGCCCCTTCCTCCCGCCGCCGCACCGTCCGCAGCGGGGTGCGGAACCCGGGGCACCGGGCCGGGAGCCGGACCTGCGGGCGGACGCGGACCGGACACGGGACCTGGGCCAGCAGGTCCGCGAGCGCCGCCACCGGGGGATCCGGCCGGCCGGGGGCATCGCCGTCCCCGGCGGGACCCTGGACCGGAACATCTCCGACGCGCGCGGCACGGAGGAGCTGCCGGGCGTCGTCGTGCGATCCGAGGGCGCTCCGCCGGTGGAGGACACCGCGGTGAACGAGGCCTACGACGGCCTGGGCTCGGTCCACGGGTTTCTCACGGAGATCTATCGGCAGTCCTCCCTGGACGGCGCCGGGCTGGAGCTGCGGGCCACCGTGCACTACGGCCACCGCTACGACAACGCGTTCTGGGACGGACGGCGCCTGGTCTTCGGCGACGGGGACGGGGAGGTCCTCACGGGCTTCACGCCCTCGCTGTCCGTGATCGGCCACGAGCTGGCGCACGGGCTGATGCAATACGCCTCGGACCTCGACTACGAGGGCCAGTCGGGGGCGTTGAACGAGTCCTTCGCGGACGTGCTCGGCGCGCTGGTGGAGCAGTACGTGCGGGGGCACACGGCGGAGCAGGCGACCTGGCTGATCGGCGCGGAGGTGTTCGGGACGGGGGTCCAGGCCCGGGGGCTGCGCTCGATGTCGGCCCCCGGCACCGCCTACGACGACCCGCGGCTGGGCAGCGACCCGCAGCCGGAGCACATGGACCGGTTCATCGTCACCCGGGAGGACTACGGCGGGGTGCACCTGAACTCGGGGATCCCCAACCGCGCCTTCCACCTGGCGGCCACGTCCCTGGGCGGCCACGCCTGGGAGCGGGCCGGGCAGGTCTGGTTCGACGTGGTGACCTCGGAGGACCTGCCGCGGGACGTGGACTTCGCCGGGTTCGCCCGGGCGACGGTGACGGCCGCCCTGGACCGGTTCGGGGACGAGGTCGCCCGGATAGTCCGGGAGTCCTGGGCACGGGTGGGGGTACTGACCGAGGGGGCCTCCGCTCCGTAGGCTGGGGTCATGGCCGAGGAGCGCGCAGTCACCACGCCGGACCCGGCACCGGACATGCTCGAGGTCACGGTGTCGCGGTCGGGCGGGGTGGCCGGGATGGTGCGCCGCTGGACGGCGCGGATCCCCGACGACGGCACGCCGGCCGCACGGGCGGCCCGCCGGATCGCCGGGCTCGCCCCGGGACGGTCAGCGGATGACCCCCGACGCACCGGTCGACGCGGATCCGGGTCATCCCCTGCCCAGAGGGCGAGCGGGCGGGTGCGCGACGCCTTCCAGTGGACGGTGACGTGCGGGGACGGCTCGGCGAGCTATGACGAGGACGGACGGCGCCGGGATCCGGACCTGGACGCGCTGATCGAC
>JAPFFX010000372.1 GCA_026645375.1 Citricoccus sp. WCRC_4
CCAGAGGGCGAGCGGGCGGGTGCGCGACGCCTTCCAGTGGACGGTGACGTGCGGGGACGGCTCGGCGAGCTATGACGAGGACGGACGGCGCCGGGATCCGGACCTGGACGCGCTGATCGACGCGATCACCCGGCGTCCGTGACCAGTCCCCGCAGGTAGCCGGCGAAGCCGCCGGCCGTGCGCCCCGTCGTGCGGCCCGAGGTCTCCGCCCGGATCCGGTCCGTGGCCAGCACCGGCACCCCGGCGGCCCTCGCCGCCTCGACCAGCGCGACGTCCTCGTGCTCGGCGACATGGGGGAAGCCCCCCAGGCGCTCATACGCCTCCCAGGACAGGCCGAGGTTGGCTCCGTGGACGTGCCCGTGGTCCTCGCCGTGCGTGTAGTCCCGCGACCAGCGCTGCAGGACCTGCGGGTCGGCCCCCGAGGAATCCAGCCCGACCGTCCCGGCGACCACGACCGGGCCGTCCTCCCGCGCGGCCAGTACCGTCTGGGCCACCAGCCAGTCCCGGGGAACGACGGTGTCCGCGTCCGTGCTGGCGACCCAGGTCCGCTGGGCATCGCCAGACCGGGACAACAGCTCCACCGCCCGCCGGAGGCCCAGGTCCCGGGCGCGGCCGACGGTCGACGGCCCCGTTGCCGGCGCCTCCGCAGGGAGCGACTCCTCGGCCAGGTCCATCACGTGGAAGCGGGGATCGCCCGCCACCACGGCCTCTGCCCGGCGAGCCGTCGCATCGGTGCAGTCGTCCAGGGCCACCACCACCTGGACGGACCCCTGCGCGTGGACCTCCTCCCAGCGGTCGGCGGCCCGGACCAGCGCCTGGAGGCACTGCGGCAACAGGTCCTCCTCATTGCGCGCCGGGACCACCACGGCCACCCTGTCCGCGGCGGCCGCGCGGGTGAGGACGTCCACCACGAAGTCCGGCTCGAGATGGCGGGAGACCAGCCGGAACCGGGGGTCCCCGGCGACCCTCTCGTGGACCTCGTCCCCGTCCAGCGGCCATCCGTCCACCTCCTGGCGCCAGTGGCACGACACGAGATGGCCGGACAGGGCCAGGGACCGCTCGAGGTGATCCAGCAACCGCTCCAGTTCCGGACCGGACAGGAAGTACCCGATCTCGGAGAGCACCACCAGGTCGGCCGGCCGACCGCCGGGCAGCCGTTCCGGCCACTGGTCCGGCAGCACCGCCTGCTCGAAGGCCACCCCGGCTCGTCCGGCCAGGGCCCGGCGGGCCTCCCGGAGCGCCACGCCGGAGGCCTCCAGGCCGAGGACGCGCTCGGCGCGCTCCGCCAGGTCGCCGGTGAGCACCCCGATCGAGCTCCCCGCCTCGATGACGGTGCCATAGCGCTCGCGCGGCAGGGCCGCGAGGGTCACCAGCCGCTTGCGCCGTTCGTACCAGCTGCTCCGGTACCCCCAGGGATCCTCCCGCTCGCGGTAGAGCCGGTCGAAGACCTCGGTCGCCCGGGCCGATGCGGCCGATGTGTCGGCCTCCGGCACCGTGTACCGGTAGACGTCGAAGGACCGGCCGACGAAGTGCTCGAGCATCCCCGGACCCAGGATGGCCTCGTCCCCGGGGGCCGGGGAGAGCGGTGACACCTGGCTGGCGTGCGCGGACAGGGCGTTCCGGCGGCTGGCCCGGTCCTCCGCCGTCAGGGGCCAGCGCACCCAGTCCCGCCACTCCGGATGGCGCGCGGGGTCGGCCCAGTGCCAGAACCAGATCGGGAATTCATACAAAGCCAGGCCCCGGTCCGCGGCCAGGGCGGACAGGGCGTGGCCGAGGGCGTCGTGGTCGGCGTGCCCGTCGGCGCGGTAGTGGGTGGCCAGCACGGCCGGCCCGGGGTGCCCGTCCAGGAGGTCCACGACGGCGACGCGCACCCGATCCGCGTGCGCGGCCAGGTCCCCGTCCGGCAGGCCGAGTCCCACCAGCTCGATCCGGTCCCGGTGGCCTTCCCCCAGTGCCTGGATGGCGGAGGCCAGTTCGGCCCGGCGCACCCCGACCAGCTGCTCCGGAGTGTGGGTCGGGGAGTCCGGATGGGACCGTTCCCCCAGGCTGGCCATCACCACCCGCACGCTCCCGCCGGCGGCCAGCACCGAGCGGATGAGACCGGTGGCGCCCAGCGTCTCGTCGTCGGGGTGGGCGGCGACGACCACCAGCAACGTGTCCGCCCCCAGCCGTCCGCGCCCGGGGGCCTCCGGCACACCGGACACGCCGGCGGCCTGCCAGTGCTGCTCGGGCGTCCCGGCGTCCAGGTGCGAGAACGTCATGGCCGCGCCGCCTCGAGGACCAGGGTGCCGAGCCGCGCGTCGTCGCGCCCGGCATGGTGCTGTCGGACGTAGACCTGCAGGTCGGCGACGGCCCGGGCATGGCCGGCGTCCCCGGTGAGGGGCCCGGGGCCGGTGGCCTGCCCGACGACGTCGATCACCTCGGTGCAGACCTGCGCCACGGTGCCCCGCAGCCGGTACGCCTCGAGCTCTCCGGCGGTCCCGGTGAGGTCGCCGGCGTCGATGGCCTCGGCGGCCGCGGCCAGCTGGGCGGACACCGCGGCCAGCAACCGGTCCACCCGTCCCAGGGCCGCGAGCGCGAACTGGTCCGGCTCCCGACGGGCCGACGACGCCTCCAGCGTGCGGTACAGGTGCACGGCACCGCCGAACCACACCGCGGCCACGCCCATCCCGCCCCAGGCGAATCCGGGCCGTTCCAGGTACCAGGACGGTCCGCCCACCGGCAGGGCCGGGACCGCCTCGAAGGTGACCGCGCCGCTGTCGATCGCGGCCAGACCCAGGGCGGGCCAGTGGCCCGCCCCGGTGCGCACCCCGGGGTGGCGGAGGTCGACGAGGAAGGCCCGCCGGCCGGCGTCGGGCAGGGCGGCGGTCACGACGGCGGCCGAGCAGCGTCCGGCCAGGGAGCACCACGGCTTGGTGCCGCTCAGTGCCCAGGTGCCGGGGCCGTCGCCGGGCCCGGGGAGCGCCCGGTGGGCGGCGGGGGTCTGGCCACCGGACTCGGAGGCGTAGACGCCGAGGACACCGGGAGGGGCCGGCACCCCGGCCTGGTCCAGGATGGCCACGGCGTCCAGGTGGGGTTCGAGCACGCGTGCGGCCACCAGGTCCACCGCGGCCACGGAGGCGAGGAGTTCCCAGAGCGCGCGGGTGTTCCCGCCGCCCGGCCGGGGCAGCGCCTGGGGCGGCAGGTCCCCGAGGGCGTCCAGCATGGGCTCCGCCGATCCGTGGGAATCGGTGGCGGCACGCATCAGGCAGGAGGACGGGGCGCCGTCCGCACCCGCGCGCGAACCCCCGCCCGTGTCCAGGGCCCGGCCGGGGTGGCCCAGGTGCACCCAGCGGGGCAGCGACATCGGTGTTCCTCCTGCGGTCCCGGGCCGGTCTGACGGTCGTCTCGTCGGCCCCTGCCGCCTATTCAACCAGCCAGGCCGGCCAGGCTGCTCCGGCCGCCCGATGGCGCGGGACCGGGTGCGGGGTTCACTTCCTCAGGATGAGCCGGGGGAACTGCGTGAAGGTCTCCACGCCGGTGTCCGTGATGCGGATCGATTCCGAGGCCGCGTAGCCGTAGCCGGTCATCCACATCCCGCAGATCAGGTGGAACGTCATGTTCTCGGCCAGCACGTTCTCGTCGTCGGCCCGGATGCTGATGGTCCGCTCACCCCAGTCCGGCGGGAAGCCGACGCCGATGGAGTACCCGAGGCGACTGGGCTTCTCCAGCCCGTACCCCGCCAGGGTCCGGTTCCACGTCCGGGACAGTTCCCGCACGGGGACGCCGGGTGCGGCGACGTCGAGGATGTCCTGCAATCCGGCTCCGACCGCCTCCTCCAGCAGGAGCAGTGCCGGCGACGGAGTGCCGAGGACGACCGTGCGGGCCAGGGGGACGTGGTACCGGCGGTGGACACCGGCCAGCTCGACGGCCACGGCGTCACCCTCCCGCAGCACGCGATTGGACCAGGTCAGGTGCGGGGTGTCCGCGGATCCGCCGGTGGGCAGCATGGGGACGATGGCGGGGAAATCGCCCCAGGCGTCCTCGATGCCCGCGGCCTGGGCGGCGGCGATGTGCGCGGCCACCTGGTTCTGGGGCACTCCCGGTTCGATCGCGTCGATGGCCTCCTGCATCGACACCGTGGTCACCCGGGACGCGAGGCGCATGTACCGGATCTCGGCATCCGACTTCACCGCCCGCACCCAGTTGACCAGCTCGAAGCTGTCCACGAGCGTCCACTCCGGGATCCCCCGCAGCAGTGCCCGATAGGCCTTCGGCGCGAAGAAGTGGGCATCCATCTCCAGGCCCACCCCTCCCCGGGCGACCGGTTCGACCAGACCGCGATGGCGCAAGGCGTCGGCGACCCAGTCGAAGGGGTGGATCTGGGGCTGGTGCACGTAGCGTTCCGGATAGCCCAGCACCTGGTCCGTGGGCAGCCAGCTGGTGCGGAAGGCCCCCAGGGCGTCCATCTCCCGCAGGAACAGCAGCATGGGCCCGTCCAGGGGGATGAAGAGGACCTGCGGGGTGTAGAACGACCACGCGTCATACCCGGTGAGGTAGAAGATGTTCGCCGGGTCCACGACCATCAGGGCGCTCAGGCCCTGGCATTCCATCCGCTCGCGCACCGACAGCAGCCGCTGGGCGTACTCGTCCATGGGGAACAAGGCCCCGCGGATGTCCGCGTCCCCGGCCGGGACGGGTGTGATGACCGAGGCGGGAACGCGACCCTCGCCGACAAGATCAACCCCGTCCTGTGCGGCACTGCGTTCAAGAACAAGGGCGTGCAGCCGCTGCTCGACGCGGTCGTGAAGTACCTCCCCTCCCCGCTGGACATCGAGGCGATCGAGGGTCACAAGCCCGGCGACGAGGAGGAGAAGGTCCTCCGCAAGCCGTCGGACGAGGAGCCGTTCACCGGGCTGGCCTACAAGATCGCCTCCGACCCCCACCTCGGGAAGCTGATCTACGTGCGCGTCTACTCCGGCAAGCTGGAGGCGGGCACCCAGGTGCTCAACTCGGTGACCGGTCGCAAGGAGCGGATCGGCAAGGTCTACCAGATGCACGCCAACAAGCGTGAGGAGATCGCCTCGGTCGGCGCGGGCCAGATCGTCGCCCCATTTGGGTCCGCCGACGGCGCCGAACAACACGGCGTCGCACTCCAGTGCCAGCTTCATCGTCGCTTCGGAAACCGGCGCGCCTTCGGCTTCCAGTGCTGCGCCGCCAACGAGACCGCGTTCTGCCGTGA
>JAPFFX010000384.1 GCA_026645375.1 Citricoccus sp. WCRC_4
CCGGCCACCAGCATGTGCGGCATCTTCGCCAGGTTGGCCATCACGTAGCCGCCCTCGACGTCCTTGCCCACGCCCATCACCATCGGGTGGTCGGTCTTGCGTGCGGCATTCGAGCGCAGGACGTCGCCCAGGGCGACGACCTCCTTGTCGGCGTTGGGGATCTCGATGCCGATCGCGGACTTGCCGGGGATCGGCGAGAGGATCCGCACGTCCGAGGAGGCCACCGCATAGGAGATGTTCTTGGACAGCGCCGTGACCTTCTCCACCTTGGTGCCCGGCGCGAGCTCGATCTCGTAGCGGGTCACCGTCGGTCCGCGGGAGAACCCGGTCACCTCGGCGTCCACCTTGAACTGGGTCAGCGTCTCGGTCAGCGCGGCGACCACCTGGTCGTTGGCCTCGGTGCGCTCCTTCGGGGGCGGGCCGGCGGGCAGCATGGTGGAGTCCGGCAGCGTGTAGGTCACGTCCCCGCCCAGGTGCAGCTGCTCCGAACGGGCGGGCATCGGTGGCAGCTCCGCGGGCCGGGAGACGGGGTTCGCCGGCACGGAGGGCGCGACCACGCCGATCTGCTCGGTCGAGGGGCCGGACCCCTCGGACTCCTCCGGCTTGGGGATCCTGACCCCGGCCGCCTCCTTGGCGCGCGCGATGGCCAGTTCCCCGGCGGTGGGACGCTTCACGCCCGCCGGGACGGCGGGAGGCTGCTCGGTCTGCTCGTCCTGCGGCTTCTCGTCGATGACGGCGGTCTCGTAGGCCTCGGTGCTGGAGGCCCCGGCGTCCTCGAGGACCTCGGTGGGCGTCTCGTCGCGGCCGAACAGCCGGACGCCCTTGCGCTTGCCGGCCTTGCCGGCCTTGTCGTCCTCGAGCTCCTTGCCGCCCTTGCGCTCCCTGCCGTCCTTGGGCTCCTTGCCGGCGCGGGATCCCCGGCCGGAGGGGCGGTCATGCTCGGTCAGGTAGGACTGGTCGTGCCCCCCGCCAGCGCTGTCCGGGGAACCGGCCGGACCGCCGTCGGGCTGGCCGGTGAGCCAGGCGTAGGCGCCCCGGATCCGCTGCGGGATCTGTCCCACCGGGGTGGCGGTGACGATCAGCACGCCGAACAGCGCCAGCGCCACCATCAGCCCCCAGACGGGCCAGGGGGTGACGAGCGAGGCCAGCGGGGTGGTGGCGAGGTAGCCGACGATGCCCCCGCCGGCCAGGAGCTCGGCGAAGGAGTCGGCGACGGTGGGCAGGCCCGCGACGAGGTGGGCGATGCCGGCGATGGCCAGCGTCACCACCAGCAGGCCGATGGTGATCCGCCCGTTGTCCCGGTGCTCCTGGGGGGTGCGGAAGTAGCGCACGGCGACGACCAGCAGCACCGCCGGGAAGATCAGGGCCGCCCAGCCGAGGGTGCCGGCGGCGATGTTGTGGACCACGGTCCCGTAACCGGGGGTCCCGCGCAGGCCCCACCACTCCACGGAGCCGATGACCGCGGCCAGGACCACCAGGAAGAACCCGGTGCCGTCCCGGCGCTCCTCCGGCGCGATCCTCGCGTCCCGGCCGATCTTGCGGACCCCCGCGCCGACGGGCGTGGCCATGGCCATCCAGAATCCGCGCAGCGCTCGCAACAGGACCGGCGTCTGCGGCTCAGCGGGAGCCTCGGGCGCCGCGGATGCGGTGCGGTTGCGCTGGGTGGAACCGGACGAACGCGCAGACGACTTGGCGGCCTTCGGTTCCGCGCCCTTGCGGGCGGGGGATGTCGAGGACCGGCTGGACTGCGAACGCGTCGGGGAAGTACGGGTCGCCATGCTAGTACGGTACCGCCCGGCAAGGGCCCCGGCCCGCACCAACACAGGCTTTCCGGGCCTGGGAACCCGTCGGGGGGCTGGCTACGCCTCCAGGACCACCGGGACGATCATCGGGCGCCGCCGCAGCTTGCGGTTCACCCAGGTGCCGATGACGCGGCGCACGACCTGCTGCAACTGGTGGGTGGTGTGGTCCGCGTTGGACTGCACCGCCTCCTCGAGCGCGCGGGCGATGCGGGGCTTGACGTCGTCGAACACGGCATCGTCCTCGGCCACGCCGCGGGCGTGGATGTCCGGGCCCGAGACGATCGTGCCGGTCTGGCGGTTGACCACGGAGATCACCGAGATGAACCCCTCCTCACCGAGGATGCGCCGGTCCTTGAGATCGGCGTCGGTGATCTCACCGATCGAGGAGCCGTCCACGTAGACGAAGCCGCACTCGACCTGGCCGCTGACGCGGGCCACCCCGTCCTTCAGGTCCACCACGGAACCGTTCTCGGTCAGCAGGACGTTCTCCCCCGGCACGCCCGTGGACTCGGCGATCCGGCCGTTGGCGATCAGGTGCCGGGTCTCGCCGTGGACCGGCATGACGTGGGTGGGCCTGACGATGTTGTAGCAGTACAGCAGCTCGCCCTGGGAGGCGTGACCGGAGACGTGCACCTTGGCCATCCCCTTGTGGACGACCTCGGCGCCGAGCTTCATCAGGCCGTTGACCACGCGGAACACCGAGGTCTCGTTGCCGGGGATCAGCGAGGAGGCCAGCACCACCAGGTCACCGGTGTCCAGCTGGATGCGGTGGTCGCCGTTGGCCATCCGGGACAGGGCCGCCATCGGCTCGCCCTGGGAACCGGTGCACATCAGCACCACCTCGTGGTCCGGCAACTGGTCGACCTCCTTGAGGTCCACCAGGATCCCCTCCGGGACGTCCAGGTAGCCCAGCTTCGCGGCGATGCCCATGTTGCGCACCATGGACCGGCCGACGAAGCACACCTTGCGCCCGTGCGTGCCGGCGGCGTCCAGGACCTGCTGGATGCGGTGGACGTGGGAGGCGAAGGAGGCCACGATGATGCGCTTGTCCGCCCGGGCGAACAGTCCCTCCAGGACCGGGCCGATCTCCTTCTCCGTGGTGGTGAACCCGGGGACCTCGGCATTCGTGGAGTCGGTCAGGAACAGGTCCACGCCCTCCTCGCCGAGCCGGGCGAAGGCGCGCAGGTCGGTGATGCGCCCGTCCAGGGGCAACTGGTCCATCTTGAAGTCACCGGTGTGCAGGATGGTGCCGGCCGGTGTCTTGAGGGCCACGGCCAGGGCGTCCGGGATGGAGTGGTTGACGGCCACGAACTCGCACTCGAAGGGGCCGAAGTGCTCGGTGTCCCCCTCCTTCACGGTGAGGGTGATCGGCCGGATCCGGTGTTCCTCGAGCTTGGCCTCGATCAGGGCCAGGGTCAGCGTGGACCCGATCAGCGGGATGTCCGGCTTCATCCGCAGCAGGTACGGCACCGCGCCGATGTGGTCCTCGTGTCCGTGGGTCAGGATCACGCCGACCACGTCGTCCAGGCGGTCCCGGATGTACTCGAAGTCCGGCAGGATCACGTCCACGCCGGGCTGGGTCTCCTCCGGGAACAGCACGCCGCAGTCGACGATGAGGATCTTGCCGTCCAGCTCGAAGGTCGTCATGTTCCGGCCGACCTCGCCGATGCCGCCGAGCGGCACGACCCGGCAGGTGCCGGGCTTGAGCTGGGGCGGGGTGGACAGGCGGGTGCCTGGTGCCATGGGGTTCGGTCCCTTCTAGAAGGTGAGTCCGGCCTCCGCGAGGTCGGCGCGGATGACGGTCTGCTCGTCCTCGGTGGCCGGCGTCAGCGGCAGTCGGACCGTGGCACTGGGCAGGATGCCCTGCCAGTGCAGGATCGTCTTGGTGGACACGGCACCCTGGATGTGGGTCATGACCGCGCGCTGGTACGGGTCCAGCTCGAAGTGCAGGGCGCGCGCGGCAGCCAGGTCCCCGGCGGCCATCGCGTCCACGAGGCGGCGGTAGAGCCGGGGGGCCACGTGGGCGGTCACGGAGACGACGCCCACGGCACCGAGGGCCATCAGCGGCAGGGTCAGCGCGTCCTCGCCCGAGTAGATGTCCAGGTCGGTGTTGGCGGCCACGAGCGTGGTGGACTGGAAGTCGCCCTTGGCGTCCTTCAGGGCCACGATGTTCGGGTGCCCGGCCAGGGCGATGATGGTGTCCGGCTCGATCGGCATGACGGAGCGGCCCGGGATGTCGTAGAGCATGACCGGCAGGTCGGTGGACGAGGCGACGGTCTCGAAGTGCGCCCGGATCCCGGCCTGGTTCGGCTTGTTGTAGTAGGGGGTGACGAGCAGCAGGCCGTCGACGCCGGTGCGCTCGGCCAGCACGGACAGGTGCGCCGAGTGCCCCGTGTCGTTCATTCCGGTCCCGGCGATGACCTTCGCCCGACCGCCCACGGCCTCGACGACGGCCTCGAACATCGCGATGTTCTCCTCGTCCCGCAGGGTCGAGGTCTCCCCCGTGGTGCCGGTGACGACCAGTCCGTCCGCGCCCTCGTCCACCAGGTGGGTGGCCAGCTTCTGGGCCGAGTCGAGGTCCAGGCTGCCGTCCTCCGTGAACGGCGTCACCATGGCCGGGACGACGGTGCCGAAGGGCAGTTCGGAGCGTGCGGCAGGGGTGTCGATCATGGCGTCCAGCCTACCTGCGAGAATGTCCTGCGGTGCGTAGTCACGCACGAGGACCTGATCACAGGAGGGATGCATGGCGCTTCGCACGGCGACCTCACGCCGCATCCCCGGCGTGGACGCCGCGCGGGGCATCGCCCTGCTGGGCATGATCGCGACCCACCTGGTGCTGCTGGTCTCCCCCGACGGGGCGGAACCGACGACGGTGGGGCTGGTGTTCGCCGGGAAGTCCTCGGCCCTGTTCGCCACCCTGGCCGGCGTCGGGCTGGCCCTGCTCACCGGTGGCGCGGGCGCCCGGCGTGCGCCCCACCAGCAGCCGCGCCTGGCGTGGGACCGGCGCCAGGTGGCCGTCCGCGCGGGCCTGCTGTTCGTCATCGGGCTCGCCTGCGGCTTCCTGGACACCAACGTGGCCATCATCCTGGCCCACTACGCCCTGCTGTTCGTCGCCGCCCTGCCGTTCCTGCACCTGGGGGCCCGGGCGCTGGCCGGCTGGGCCGCCGGCTGGATCCTGCTCTCCCCCGTGGCGGCCAGCCTGCTCTCCGCCGTCATGCAGTCCGCCGTGGGCGCCACCGCCTACGTGGAGGGCTGGCGGCTCTGGCACACCCCCACCCTGCTGGACCTCCTCGTCCAGCCCGGGTTGCTGGCGTGGGACCTGCTGTTCACCGGGTACTACCCCGTGCTGCAGTGGCTCGGCTACGTGCTGTTCGGGCTGTTCCTCGGACGACTGCGGCTGGAGCGCACCCGGGTGTCCGCCGCCCTGGCCGTCGGCGGCGCGGCGCTGGCCGCCACGGCGTTCCTGGTCTCCCGGGGCCTGCAGTCGCTGCCGGGCGTGCTGGGGTCCATCGCCGCCGGGACAGGGATCAGCCCGTCCCGACTGGAGGCCGAACTGCTGACCGGCGCCTCGATCTCCACGGAGTCGATCCAGGCCCATCCGGTGTGGTTCACCCTGGCCACCCCGCACTCCGGGGCCCCGCTGGACCTGCTGCTGACCTGCGGCACCTCGGCCATGGTGCTGGGGGCCTGCCTCCTGCTGTGCACCGTGGGCCGGGGTGTGCTGACCTACCCCCTGATGCCGCTGATCGGGGCCGGCTCCATGACCCTGACCCTGTACGTGGGACACCTCGTGGCGCTGGACGCCTTCGAGTCCGCCACCGCCGGCTGGCCCCGGCCGGGACTGCTCATCGCCTACTGGGTGGGTTGCCTGGTCGCCGGGACCATCTGGCGCGGCTTCGGGTGGAAGGGACCGCTGGAGTGGGGGGTCTCCACGGTGGCGTCCACCCTGGCGGGGCCCCGGCCCTAGGGGTAGAGCCGGATCGCGTCCCGCATGGCCTTGCGGGCGCGGGAGCGGTCACCCGAGGCGTCGTAGCCCAGGGAGAGCCGGTACCAGGAGCGCCAGTCCTGCGGGGCGGCCTCGGCCTCGGCCCGGAAGACCTCGAACTGCGCGTCCGCCACGGTGCGGTCGATCCGCCCCCCGGGCGAGCGCGGCAGGTCGTCGACCGGCAGGCCGCCCTCGGCGGCCAGCGTGCGACCCAGCCGCTCCATCATGATCCCGAAGCGCAATTCGCGCCACAGGGTCCACAGCCCGACGGCCACGATCCCCAGGGTGGCCACCCCGAGCACCTTGGCCACCGGCTGCGGCGCCTGCATGAAGCCGACCGCCGAGACCACGGCGAACACGGCGAACAGCAGCATGAGGGCGACGATCGCGCCCACCCCGATCTTGGTCTTCATCAGGTCCCGTCAGTCCAGGTCGAGGTAGCCGTCGAGGCCATAGGTCAGTCCCGGCCGCGAGGCCACGGTGCGCAGTCCCAGCAGCACCCCGGGCATGTAGGCGCCGCGGTCGAAGGCGTCGTGGCGGACGACCAGCTGCTCCCCCGGTCCGCCCAGCAGCACCTCCTGGTGGGCCTCCAGCCCGCGCAACCGCACCGCGTGCACCCGGATGCCGTCCACGAGGGCCCCGCGGGCGCCGTCCGGATCGTGGGTGGTGGCGTCCGGTGAGGGCCCGACGCCGGCCGCGGCCCGGGACTCGGCGATCAGTCCCGCCGTGCGCACGGCCGTGCCCGAGGGGGCGTCCACCTTGGCCGGGTGATGCATCTCGATGAGCTCCACCGAGGGGAAGTACTGGGCGGCCTTGGCCGCGAAGGCGCTGGCCAGTACCGAGCCCAGGGCGAAGTTGGGGGCGATGAGGACCCCGATCCCGGGGTGTCCCGCGAGCTGCTCGGCCAGGACGGCCCGCCGTTCACCGGACCAGCCGGAGGTCCCCACGACGGTGTGCAGGCCGTTCTCGACGGCGAAGGCCACGTGGTCGGGCGAGGCGTCCGGGACCGAGAGGTCCAGGACGTGGGTGGCGCCGGCCTCGAGCACGGACTCCATCCGGTCCTTCGAGCCGAGCCGGGCGACGAGTTCCAGGTCCGCGGAGTCGTCGACCGCCTCGACGGCGTAGTGGCCCATCTTCCCTGAGGCGCCCAGGATGGCGACGCGGATCGAGTCTTCAGTCATGGACTCCAGTCTATGGCGCTACGTCACGGCCGCGGACGCCGCCTGCCGCTCATCCACCCTGCCGCCGTTGCGGACGGTGAAGGTCAGCGCCAGCGCCACGAGCGCGAAGGTCGCCAGCAGCATCAGCCCCACGAAGTAGCTGTTGTGCTCCTCGTTGTAGGTGGCCCCCATGACCAGCGGCGGGAAGTACCCGCCCAGCCCGCCGGCCGCGGCGATGATGCCGCCGATCGTCCCGACGTCACGCGGGTCTGCGGCGCGACCGACCCAGCCGAACACACCACCGGTGCCCAGCCCCAGGAAGAGTGCCATGAGCAGGAAGACCGGTCCGTAGACGCGTTCGGCACCGGGCTGCAGGGCCACGATCACCGCCATGGCCGCGGCCCCGGCGAACGAGGTCAGCGTCACGGCCCGCGGGCCGAGCCGGTCGGCCAGGGTGCCACCGATCGGCCGGGCGACCACGGCGGCCAGGGCGAAGCCGGCGGTCCGCCAGCCGGCCTCGGTGGCGGCGTAGTCGTAGACGTTGCCCAGGTAGGTGGGCAGGTAGTTGGAGAAGGCCACGAAGGCGCCGAAGACCACGCCGTAGAGGAAGCAGAGCTGCCACGTCACCAGCTGGGAGAAGGCCCGTAGGAGCTTGGGCAGCGCCGGGGTGGGCGTGATGCCGGCCCGGGTGGGAGACTCCCGCAGCAGCAGGGCGCAGAGGACGGCGACCACCGCCACGATGACGGCCACGAGGACGTGGGTGGCCAGGTAGCCGATCCCGGCCACCAGCTGGGGGGTGGCGAAGGCGGAGACCGCGGTGCCGACCATGCCCGCACCGAAGACGCCGGTGGCGAAGCCCTTGCGGTGGGGCGGATACCAGGCGGAGACGAAGGGGATGCCGATCGCGAAGACCGCTCCGGCGATGCCGAGGAAGAATGCCACGACCAGCAGCGGGACGTACGCGTTCATCATCCCGACCAGGCCGGTGGCCAGCACCAGTGGTGCCGTGAGCCCGAGCAGCACCGTGAACATGAGGCGCCCGCCGTAGCGGTCCGTCAGCACCCCGACCGGCACGCGGGCGACCGCACCGACGAGGATCGGCATGGCCACCAGGACCGCGGTCTGGGTCGGGGCCAGGCTCATCTGCTCGGTGTAGCGGGCGGACAGCGGGCCGATCATCGTCCAGGCCCAGAACCCGACGGTGGAGGCCAGCGTGGCCAGCCACAGGTTCAGGGACTGGCCCCGCAGGTCGGCGTCGCGGGCGGCGGGTGCGGTGGCGCTCATGGTCTGGCTCCTGGTGTCCTGGTCCTAGCGGCGGGTCCGGGTGCGCTCGCGGTCCGGGGTTCCCACGGGGTCCCAGCCGCGGCGGACGGGAACGGTCCCCCGGCCGGGCCGGCGGGTGTCCCGGGAGCGGTAGACGATGTAGGGACGGAACAGGTAGTGCAGCGGGGCGGTGAAGGCGTGCACCAGCCGGGTGAACGGCCAGACCGCGAACAGGGCGAACGCCCACAGCGCGTGCACCTTGAAGCCCAGGGACGAGGCGGCCATCGCGGCCACGTCCGGCTGCAGGATCCAGATGGAGCGGAACCACGGGGACACGGTGCTGCGGTAGTCCGTCACCGAGTGGTCGAACACGGAGATCGCCGTGACGGCCAGGCCCGCCAGGATCGCACCCACCAGCAGCACGTACATGAACTTGTCGTTCTTGGTGGTGGCCATGAAGACGGGCCCGGTGGTGCGGCGGCGGTAGACGAGCAGCACGATCCCCACGAGGGTGCCGATACCGGCGATCGAGCCGATGCCCAGCGCCATGACGTGGTACATGTCCTCCGTGACCCCCAGCGAGTCCGTCCAGGCCCTCGGGATCACCAGCCCGACGATGTGGCCGACCAGCACGGCCAGGATGCCGAAGTGGAACAACGGGGACGCCCAGCGCAGCAACCGGGACTCGTACAGCTGGGAGGACCGGGTGGTCCAGCCGAACTGGTCGTAGCGGTAGCGCCAGACGGTGCCTCCGATGAAGAGGGCCAGGACGATGTAGGGCAGCACGCCCCAGAGCAGTACGTCCCAGATGCCGACGGGGACCTCAGCGCCGTCCATGTCCTGGTCCTTCCGAGGTGGGGGTGAAGGGCAGCAGCCGCGGGTCGGAAGGATCCAGCCCGACGGTCTCGGTGGGCGGGCCGTAACCGGCCATGGCCTGCACGGCGCCCTTGTCCGCGGGTGAGGCACCGGGCAGGGTGGAGCAGACCAGGGCGACGATCCCGTGGTGGGGCAACGCGTCGTCCCGCAGGGCCAGGCGCAGCAGTTCCAGGGAGGGCCGGTAGCGCTGGAGCAACTCGTAGCCGGCGTCCGGGCTCACCCGGGCGGCGAACTCGAGCACCAACGGGAGGTAGTCGGGCAGTTCGGCGTCGTCCGGCGCGCAGCCGTGCGAGCGGTAGACCTCCTTGAACGCGGCCAGCGCTTCGCCCCGGCGGCGCGTGTCCCCGTCCGTCCAGTAGGTCAGGTGCAGGCTGTGCCGCCGGGACAGGTCGTACTCCTGGACGTAGTCTGCCTGGACCTCGTGCAGGGGCCGGGCGGTGAGCCAGTCGAACAGCGGCTGCGTCAGGGCCGGTTCCGCACCGACCTCGGCGAGCGCCGCGCGCACCGGCTCGATCCGCTCCAGCAGCGCCTCGTCGGGGTAGGACAGCA
>JAPFFX010000396.1 GCA_026645375.1 Citricoccus sp. WCRC_4
GGGCCGCGGACCGCGCCGACGACGTCGTCCACGTCCAGCCCGACCGCCTCGGAGATCCGGGCGCCGGTGGCGTAGAGGAACTCGAGCAGCGCGCGGTCCCGCAGCCCGGCGGGCGTGTCCGTGGGCACCGCCTCCAGCAGGGCCGTCACCTGGTCCACGCGGATGGCCTTGGGCAGTTCCCGGGCCGGTCGTGGCGGGGTGACGTCCCGGGCCGGGTCCGTCTCGGTGAGGTGTTCGAGCGTCCAGAAGCGGTGCATGCCACGCACCGCCACGATGGTGCGCGCCGCGGACCGCGGGGCCAGGGGGTGGCCGCCGTCGGCGCCGGTGCCCAGGGCCTGGAGGAAACCGGTGACGTGCCGCCGGGTGACGTCCCGGGGCTCCACCACGTCCTCCGCCACGAGCCAGCGCAGGTACCGCGTGACGTCGCGTCGGTAGGCGCCCAGCGTATTGGCGGACATCCCCCGCTCCACGGCGAGGTGGTCCAGGTAGGCCTCCGCCGGCCGGACCAGGGACCGCGGGAACTCCTCGTCGGTCACTGCTCGGGGACGGAGGCGGGGGTCGTGGTGCCCTGCCACGGGGCGTCGGCCGGGCGCAGTCCGGTGAAGCCCTGCGCGGCGTGCACCCGCAGCGCCAGCAGGCCCATCGCGGTCGAGGGGTTGCGCACCCGTCCGGAGAGCACGGCCTCCACGGCCTCGTCCACGGGCACCCAGGCCAGTGGCATGCCGGCCTCCTCCCCCGTCCGCTCGTGCCGCCGGTCCTCCGGGACCTCGGTCAGCTCACGGGCCAGGAACACCCGGATCCCCTCGGAGGAGGACCCCGGCGTGGTGTAGAAGTCCACGAGGACGTCCCAGCGGCCGGCCCTCAGGTCGGCCTCCTCGGCCAGCTCCCGCTGGGCGGCGGCGAGCATCGGCTCATCGGCCACGTCCAGCAGTCCGGCGGGGACCTCCCAGAGCTCCTGGCCGACGGGATGCCGGTACTGGCGGATCATCCGGACCCGGTCGCGGTCATCGAGGGCGACGATCGCCACCGCGCCGGGATGGCGGATGAACTCCCGCACCAGGGGCTCCTCGCCCTCGTGCATGCGGAACGACTCCCGGGTGACGTCCCAGACCTTGCCCGCGAACGCCCTCTCGGTCTCCTCCGCGGTGCGGGCCGCGGGCAGGTCGGCCAGCGGGCCGCCGTCGTAGGGGAGGTACGCCATGGGGATCAGTCCGTCCTCCCGGCCCGCTGGCGCTCGAGGCCCGCGGCCACCAGGCCCTGGAACAGCGGGTGCGGATCCGTGGGGCGCGACTTGAACTCCGGGTGGGCCTGCGTGGACACGTAGTACGGGTGGGCCTGGCGCGGCAGCTCCACGAATTCCACGAGCGTGCCGTCCGGGGAGGTGCCCGAGACGACCAGTCCGGCCTCCTCGAGCTGCTCGCGGTAGGCGTTGTTGACCTCGTAGCGGTGGCGGTGCCGCTCGGTCACCTCCGTGGTGCCGTAGGCCGCGGCGACCACCGAGCCCTCCTTCAGGGCCGCCGGGTAGGACCCCAGGCGCATGGTGCCGCCGAGGTCCCCGCCGCCGGAGACGATGTGTTCCTGCTCGGCCATGGTGGCGATGACGGGGAACGCGGTATCCGGCTCGAACTCGGTGGAGGAGGCGCCCTCCATCCCGAGGACGTTGCGGGCGTACTCCATGACCATCGTCTGCAGGCCCAGGCACAGCCCGAGGGCGGGGATGCCCCGCTCGCGGGCGTGGCGCAGGGCACCGATCTTGCCGTCGAGGCCGCGCACGCCGAAGCCGCCCGGCACGCAGATCGCGTCGGCTCCGGCCAGCGCACGCTCGGCACCGGCCTCGGTGGAGCACTCGTCCGAGGCGACCCAGCGGATCGTGACCCGGGCGTCGTTGCCGAACCCACCGGCCCTCAGGGCCTCGGTGACGGACAGGTAGGAGTCCGGCAGGTCGATGTACTTGCCGACCAGTGCCACCTCGACCTCGTGTGCCGGGTGGTGGACCACCTCGATGAGCCGGTCCCAGGTGGACCAGTCCACGTCCTTGAACTTCAGGTCCAGCGCCTGGACCACGTAGGCGTCCAGTCCCTGGGCGTGGATGATCTTGGGGATGTCGTAGATCGAGCGCGCGTCGGCGCAGTTGATCACGGCGTCGTTGTCCACGTCGCACATCCGGCCGATCTTGTCCCGCACGTCCTGGGGGACCTCACGGTCCGAGCGGATGACGATGGCGTCCGGCTGGATGCCGATGGAGCGCAGGGTGGCCACCGAGTGCTGCGTCGGCTTGGTCTTCAGTTCCTGGGACGGCCCGATGTAGGGCACCAGCGAGACGTGCACGAAGAACACGTTGTCCCGTCCGATGTCCTGGCGGACCTGGCGGGCGGCCTCGAGGAAGGGCTGGGACTCGATGTCCCCGACGGTGCCGCCGATCTCGGTGATGATCACGTCCGGTGCGCTACGGCCGGCCGTCCGGGCGTCCTTCCGGTCCTCGCTGCCACCCCACGTGGCGGGCAGGCGCATGCGGCGCTTGATCTCGTCCGTGATGTGCGGGATGACCTGGACGGTGTCCCCGAGGTAGTCGCCGCGGCGCTCCTTCTCGATGACCGTGGAGTACACCTGGCCGGTGGTCACGTTGTTCAGCCCGTCGAGGTCCTCGTCCAGGAACCGCTCGTAGTGGCCGATGTCCAGGTCCGTCTCGGCGCCGTCCTCCGTGACGAAGACCTCGCCGTGCTGGAAGGGGTTCATGGTGCCGGGATCCACGTTCAGGTAGGGATCCAGTTTCTGCATGGTCACGGACAGTCCGCGCGCCTTGAGCAGGTGGCCCAGGGAGGACGCCGTCAGTCCCTTCCCGAGCGATGAGGCCACGCCGCCGGTCACGAAGATCTGGCGGGTCGCGTTGGGCGTTTTCAGGAATCGAGAGGTTCTTTGCACCACGGAGTTCGATCGTAGCACCACACCGGCTCCGCGCTACCGGCCCGGAGCCGGTGTGGTGAGGGCCGACGGGCGGTCCTGTCCCGCGGGCTCAGGCGTGGGAGGCCTCGAGCAGTTCCCGGGCGTGGTCCCGTGCGGACCCGGATCCCGCCCGGCCGGCCAGCATCCGGGCCAGTTCCTCCACCCGGTCCTCGCCCTCCAGGGTCTGGACGTCCGAGGTCGTGAAGCCGGCATCACTGTCCGAGTCCTTGGTGACCTTCAGGTGCCGGTCGGCGAAGGCCGCCACCTGGGGCAGGTGGGTGACCACGATGACCTGGACGTGCCGGGCCAGCCGGGCCAGGCGCCGGCCGATCTGCACCGCGGCCTCACCGCCGACGCCGGCGTCCACCTCGTCGAACACGAACGTGGGCACCGGGTCCGTGGCGGCCAGGACCACCTCGAGCGCGAGCATCACGCGTGAGAGCTCACCGCCGGAGGCACCCTTGCCCAGGGGGCGCGGTGCGGAGCCGGCGTGGGGCTGCAGGAGCAGCGCGACGTCGTCGGCGCCGTGCGGGCCCGGTTCACCTCCGCCGGTGACCGAGGCATGGAACGTGGCGTCCGGCATGGACAGTGCGTGCAGTTCCTCGGTGACCTGTCCGGAGAGGTCCTCCGCCGCCGCGGCGCGCAGTCGGTTGAGCTCGGCGGCCCCGGCCAGAACGGCCGCCTCGAGCCGTTCGCACTGCTCGGTGAGCTCCACGATGCGGCCCGAGTCGCCCTGCAGCTCATCGAGCCGGGCACGGTGGGACTGCGCCCAGTCGAGCACGTCGGCCAGTTCCGGGCCGTACAGCCGCATCAGCCGGTTCAGTTCCGCCAGTCGTGACTGCGCCGCGTCGAGGTCGGAGGCGGCGTCGTCGTCCAGGCGGGCCGCGTACCCGGCCAGGTCGGCCGAGATGTCCGCCAGCACGATGCCCACCTCGGCCAGCCGCCCGGCCAGCCCGGTCAGTTCGGCGTCCTGGCCGGGTGCCTGCACCAGGGCCTGGCGCGCCGACTCCACGTGGGCCTCCGCGGCCGGGACGTCCACCGCCTCCGCCACGTCGGCGCCGGCCAGGTGGGCGTGGGCGCCGAGGGACGCGGCGCGCAGTTCCTCGACGTTCTCCAGCCGCTGGATCCGCGCGCGCACCTCCTCGTCCTCGCCCGGCTTCACGTCGGCCTCGTCGATCTCCTCGAGCGCACGCTGCAGGTTCTCGGCCTCGCGGGCCCGGTCCTGCTCGTGCAACGTGATCTCGGCCAGCTCGGCGCGGGATGCACGCCAGGCGTCGAAGTCCTGCCGGTAGGCGGCCAGCGCGGCGGCGAGTTCCCCTCCGGCGAAGGCGTCCAGCGCATGGCGCTGGGCCGCCGCGGACTTCAGCCGCAGCTGGTCCGTCTGTCCGTGGACCGCCACGAGGTGTCCGCCGATCTCCCCCAGCAGGGCCACCGGCACGCCTCGGCCGCCGGCGGAGGCCCGGGACCGCGAGGAGCTGCCGGCCGCGCCCACGGATCGGGTGACCACCAATGACCGGTTCCCCGGACTACGGGCCGGGGCACCGCCGTCGTGCACCTCGTCATCGACCTCGTCCAGGACCGCCCCGGCCTCCTCGGCGAGCCCGACGGCGGTGTGCCCGGCTGCCAGCCGGAACCCCGCCTCGACCGTGGCGTGGGAGGCGCCGTGGCGCACGGCCCCGGCGTCGGCGCGCGCCCCGAGCAACAGGTTCAGGGCGGTCACCACCATGGTCTTGCCGGCTCCCGTCTCGCCGGTGACCACCGTGAACCCGGGGTCCAGGTCCACGGTCGCCTCACCGATGACACCCAGGGAGTCGATGGACAGGTACTCGATCATGACCGACCGCCTCCCCCGGGCTCCCGGTCCTCACGGGCCTCCGCCGGGGTCGTGCTGGACCGGGCCAGGGGCAGCTTCTCGTCCTCGCGCACGACCACCGGGATGGCGGCCGTGGCCGGCGGGACCACTCCCGGACGCGGGGCCAGGTGGTGCGGCTCGACCACGGACACGCCGGGCGAGCCGGGCACGTTGGCATCGGTGTGCCTGGCGGCGTAGCGCGCCTCGCGGGCCGCCACCTCCTCCCGGTCCTGTTCGGTCACCGGCCCCCGCCAGCCCTTGGTCGGCAGGTTGAACTTGCGCACGAGACGCTCGGAGAACGGAGTACGGGACAACCGGGCGATCCGGACGGGATGCTCCGACCGGGTGACCTCGATGCGGGCCCCCAGCGGCAGGTCGACGGTCCGCCGGCCGTCGCACCACAGGACTCCGGGCTCATTGGTGCGCGGGAGCACCTCCACGGTCAGGACCGAGTCCGGGGAGACCACGAGCGGACGGGCGAACAGGGCGTGGGCGCTGATCGGGACCATGAGCATGGCCCGCACCTCGGGCCAGACGACCGGGCCGCCCGCAGAGAAGGCGTAGGCGGTGGACCCGGTGGGGGTGGCCATCACGATGCCGTCGCAACCATAGGTGGAGATGGGGCGGCCGTCGACCGCCGTGATGACCTCCAGCATGCGTTCGCGGTTGGACTTCTCCACGCTCGCCTCGTTCAACGCCCAGGTCCGGGCGACCAGGACATCGTCCTCGAACACGCGCACGTCGATCGTCATGCGCTCCTCGACGGTGTAGTCCTCGTCCACGACGGCCTCGACCGTGCGGGTGAGGTCGGTGCGCTCGGACTCGGCCAGGAACCCGACATGCCCCAGGTTGACGGCCAGCAGGGGAACCCCGGCCTCACGGACCAGCTCGGCGGCGCGCAGGACGGACCCGTCACCACCGAGGACCACGCCGAGGTGGATGCCGGTCAGGTCGCAGTCCACCCCCAGCGTCTCGGGGCGGGCCGCCAGCGGCGGCACCACGTCAGAGTGGATGGCCTCGCGGATGGCGATGGCATCGCCCTCGAGCAGGACGGGGACCAGCCCAGAGTCCTGGAGGCTCATACACGTGCGGATGGCGGCGCGGATGGCGTCCTCACGGCCGGTGTGGGCGAGGACGAGGATTCTGCGAGCCATGGGCACAAGGATACCCACGCTCCGCGGCCGGCCGGCCGCGAGACGACCGCGGTGTGGATGGCCCGGGCGGTCCCGGGAGGGCACGGCATCCGTCCCGGTCAGTCCCAGTCCACGTCCTGGCGTGACCACCAGTCCCCGCCGGGCGCGGGCTCCGGTGGGCGGTCCGGGCCGGCCGGGGTGCCTGGCGCTGTCCGGCGCAGCCACAGGAAGAACTCGGCATTGCCGTCCTGCCCGGGCAGCGGAGACCGGGCGAGTCCCCGCGGTTCCAGCCCGGCCCCGAGGGCGGCCTCGACCACCCCGGCGACGGCCCGGCGTCGGGCCCCGGGGTCCACGACGACGCCCGTGCGCGGCAAGGCCTCCCGGCCCACCTCGAACTGGGGCTTGACCATCAGGACCAGGTCGGCACCGGCCCGGCACGCCGCGGCCAGGGGCGCCACGACCAGGCGCAACGAGATGAAGGAGAGGTCGGAGACCACCAGGTCCACGGTCCCGCCGATCCGCTCCGGGGTCAGGTCCCGGATGTTGAGGCCCTCGTGGACCTCGACGCGCGGATCGCGGCGCAGCTCGTCCACGAGCTGTCCGTGGCCCACGTCGACCGCGACCACCCTGGTGGCGCCGGCGCGCAGCAGGACGTCGGTGAACCCCCCGGTGGAGGCCCCGGCGTCCAGGCAGCGGAGACCGGCGGGGACGACGTCGGCGAACACCTCCAGCGCGCCGGCCAGCTTGTGCCCGGCCCGGGAGGCGTATCGCGGGCCCTGGACGGAGAGCGCCAGCACATCGTCACGGTGGCACTTCTGCGACGGCTTGGTGGCCGGGGCGCCGTTCACGGTCACCTCGCCGGCGGTCACCAGTCCGGCGGCCTCGCTGCGGGACCGGGCGAGCCCGCGACGGGTCAGGGCGATGTCCAGTCGTTCAGCGCCGGCTGCCGCAGCTCCCGAGCGGCTCACGGTGTCCCCGGCAGCCGCGGCTGCTCCTCGAGCAGGCGGGACAGGGCATCCAGCGCCGTCCGGTAGGCCTCGACCTCGTCCCCCGGGCTCAGCGCGTCGGCTCCGTCCAGGCCGGACACGATGGCGTCGGCGGCGGGATCACCGGTGGGCTCGGGCCACACAGCGTTCACCGGTCGGTCCCCGTGCGCACGGACCACCGTTCAGGGGGCGCCTGCAGCAGGGCGGGCAGGCCGTCCAGGACCCACGTCGGCTGGTGGTCGGAGGGCGCTGCCTGCGTCGTGTCCCGGTTATCGACGCCGGTCAGCACCAGCGCGGTGTCGAAGCCCGCCCGGTTCCCGCCGAGGATGTCCGTGTCGAGACGGTCGCCGACGACGAGCGGACGACGACCGCCCAGGCGCTCGGCGGCCATCCGGAACAGCACCGGCTCCGGCTTGCCCGCAGCGACCGGTACGGTGCCGGTCGCCCGGGCCACCGCCTCGACCAACGCACCGTTGCCCGGGGCGATCCCCTCGGCACGGGGAATCGTCAGGTCGGTGTTGGTCGCCACCCAGCGAGCACCGCACCGGATGGCGAAGGCCGCCTGGGCCAGGTCCCTCCAGCTGACCGAGGGGTCGAACCCCTGGATCACCGCCTCGGGGCCTTCTGCGGCGGATTCGGCGACCTGGTGGCCGGCGTCGGACACCAGGTCGCGCAGGTGGTCGGAGCCGACGACCAGGACCCGGGTGGTCCGGCCCTGGAGCTCCTCGCCCAGCAGGGCCACGCCCGCGGCGGCGGAACCGAGGACCTGTTCGCCCTCCACCGACAGTCCGAACGAGTTCAGGTGTTCGGCCACGGACTCGGGCGAACGCGAGGCGTTGTTGGTCACGTAGGCGACCGGAACACCCAGCGCGTCGAGTTCCCGGAGGGTCTCCACGGCGCCGTCGATGGCGTGCTCACCCGCGTAGACGACGCCGTCCAGGTCGCACAGCAGGGCGTCGTGCCCGTCGAAGAAACCTGCAGCCACGGATCAGTCGCCCTGCGGGTCCTGGTCGGCGCGGGAGGCGGTCGTCGGGGACTGGCCCGGCTGGTCGTCCTCGGCGTCCTCCCACGGTGCGGCACCCTCGGCGTCGTCATCGCGGGAATCCACCACGACGAGTCCCTCGGCGGCCAGGTCGTCGCCGACGGCGCGGTCTCCTCCGGGGCGGCCACCCTCAGGCTGGCCGTCCTCGGTGTCCTCCGCGGCCGGCACGGACGTGGCCGCGTCCTCCTCCGTCTCCTCTCCGGTGCTCCCGGGTGGGACCAGGTCACGGGCCCGGGGACGACGCTCCGGTCGCACCTCCTCCTCCACCCCGAAGTCCACGATCTCCGGGTCGGAGAACTCACCGATCCCCAGTGCTCGCTCGGCGACCCTCGCCTGGTGGCGCCACTCCTTGGCCTCCCCGCCACGGCCGGCCTCCTCGAGTGCATCGGCATAGGCCCGGAACAGTCGGGGACTGAAGGAGAACCCGCGGTTCCGGTCCAGCTCGGGGACCTGCAGCACCCTCAGTGCGGAATCGACGTCCCCGAGGTCGCGGTGGATGCCGGACAGCACCATGACGAGTTCCACGCGGACGGCCCGCTCCAGGTTTCCCAGGTCCACCTCGCCGGCCAGCTCCAGGGCCTTGGCATGGCGTCCGAGGGCGCGTTCACTGTCCACCATCTCGGGAAGGTGGGTGTGGTCACCGGTGATCCGGCGATAGGTCCGGAACTCACGCAACGCCTCGGCGTACTGCCCCGCGGCGTAGGCCGTGAGTCCCACGGCCTCACGTACGCAACCGAGCCGGCCGCCGCGGCGGCTGGCCGCCAGGGCGTGCTCGAACGACAGCTGGGGATCGATCTCGAGCAGCCGGCCGGCCATGACCAGGTGCTTGGCCACCCAAGGACGATTGCGTTCGTCCAGGGAGTCCAGTTCCCGGCTGGTCGCGCGATCCAGCTCCCGGCCGGTGACGTCCTCGTCGATCTCCGGGGACTTGGCACGGTCAGGCCGGTTGGCACTGCGCAGGTCGCTGGGGTTGTGCTCGGACGCGCTGTCCCCCCGGTCGCCGAATCCACGACGGTCCTGGCCGGCCCCCCGGCCGCGAACCACCCCGGGACGTCCCCC
>JAPFFX010000408.1 GCA_026645375.1 Citricoccus sp. WCRC_4
CGGGCACGCCGGGAGGTCCGGGTGCCGGCGTCGCCGCCTGGCCGTCAGGGGGGCGCCCGGGAGAGCGCCGGAGGGTGGTGTCAGGCCATCGCCGTGGTCTCCACGTTGGCCTTCTTCGGCACCTTGCGGTCCGAGCCCTCCTGCAGGACGAGCTGGTAGACGCCGTTGGCGTCGTGCGTCTCACGGCCGGTGACCGGCGGGTTGAAGACACAGGCCATGCGCAGCTCGGTGGTCGCGCGGACCGTGTGCTTCTCGTGGCCGTCCAGCAGGTACATGGTGCCGTCCCTGAGCTCGTGCACCTCGCCGGTCTCCTCGTTGGTGAGGGTGCCCTCGCCCTGCACGCAGTACACGGCCTCGATGTGGTTCGCGTAGTGGAACGTCGAGGTGGTGCCCGCGTAGATCACGGTGTCGTGGAAGGAGAAACCGACGCCCTCACCCGCCAGGACCATGCGGCGCGAGCGCCAGGTCTCGGACTGGATGTCGCGGTCGGTGTCGTTCAGGTCGTTCAGGTTGGTCACCAGCATGGGTGGTTCCTTTCAGTCGGGTGGACCGTTACGAGCACGGCGGAGGTAGGGACACGCCGTGCGGACCGACACTCATCGTGCTCGTAACCGGCAGTGGTGAAGGGTGGGAGGCTCAGGCGTTCGCCAGATCGCGGGCACCGGCCCGGTAGTCGATCTCGGTGCCGGTGACGGCGGCGACGGCGTCGGCGATGATGCCCAGGCCCCGCTCGAGCTCGGCCCGCGGGGTGGTGAGGGCCGGCATCACCTTGAGCACCTCGTCGTCGGGACCGGAGGTCTCGACCAGCAGGCCATTGTCGAACGCGCGGGCGGCCACCTTGCCGGCCACCTCGGCATCCTCGAAGCGCACTCCCGCCAGCAGCCCGCGGCCGCGCACCGAGGCGCCCTCCACGGAGTCGGCGATCTGCTCCAGCCCGTCATGCAGGGTGGCGATGGCCTCGGCGAGCTGACCCAGCTGGAAGGTGTCGTCCGCCCAGAACTCCTTCAGGGTGGCCGTGGCCGTGACGAAGGCCAGGTTGTTGCCGCGGAAGGTGCCGTTGTGCTCGCCCGGGGTCCACACGTCCAGCTCGGGACGGAACAGGGTCAGCGCCATCGGCAGACCGAAGCCGGAGATCGACTTGGAGACGCAGACGATGTCCGGGGTGAAGCCGGCCTCCTCGAAGCTGAAGAAGGTGCCGGTCCGGCCGCAGCCGGCCTGGACGTCGTCGACGATCAGCAGGATCTCGTGCTTGGCGCAGAGCTCGGACAGGCCCCGGAGCCATTCCAGGCGGGCGGCGCGCACGCCCCCCTCGCCCTGCACGGTCTCCACGATGACCGCGGCGGGCTTGTCCACGCCGGACCCGGAGTCCTCCAGGACCCGCTCCAGCCACAGGAAGTCCGCGGTCTCGCCGTCGAAGTAGTCGTCGTACGGGATCTTGGAGCTGTTGGTCAGGGGAATACCGGCCCCCTTGCGCTTCATCGAGTTGCCGGTCACGGACAGCGACCCGAGGGTCATGCCGTGGAAGGCGTTGGTGAAGGACAGGATGTGCTGGCGCCCGGTCACCTTGCGGGCCAGCTTCAGGGCGGCCTCCACGGTGTTGGTGCCCGTCGGGCCGGGGAACATGACCTTGTAGTCCAGCCCGCGCGGCTCCAGGATGACGTCCTTGAAGGTCTGCAGGAACTCCCGCTTGGCCGGGGTCATCATGTCCAGGGAGTGCACGACCGCGTCGCTGGTGAGGTACTCGGCCACGGCGGCCTGCAGCTTGGGGTGGTTGTGCCCGTAGTTCAGGGCGCCGGCACCCGAGAAGAAGTCGAGGTACTCCGTGCCGTCCTCGGCGGTCTGGATGCAGCCCTTGGCGCGGGTGAAGACGGTGGGCCAGCCACGGCTGTAGCTGCGGACCTCGGACTCGACGGTGCTGAAGACAGTGGTATCCATGGTGTGTCCCTTTCGGATGGGGTCGATCTGCGGCCCGGAGAGGGGCGCGATCCGGTGCAGGTATTCGGTGTCATGTCCGTCCGGGTACATCCGGTCGGTGAACAGCGGCATGACCTCGCGGCTGGCGCCGTGGCGCTGGGCGAAGCCCGTGAACAGGGCGATGGAGGCCTCGTTGTCCGCGGTGATCGTGGTCTCCACGGCCTCGGCGGACGTGCGGGCGACGAGTGCGTCGAGCATCTTCGAGGCGAGTCCGCGGCCACGGGCGGCCTCGGAGACCGCGACCTGCCACACCATGAGGGTGGTGGGCGACTCGGGCCGCAGGTAGCCGGTCACGAAGCCGACCGGTTCGCCGTCGAGCTCGGCGATCACTGAGGTGTCGGCGAAGTCCCTGGCCCACAGCAGGTAGGCGTAGGAGGAGTTGAGATCCAGGACCTGCGAGTCCTTCGTCAACTGCCAGAGCGCTGCACCGTCGGCGGCCCGCAACGGGCGGAGGGTGAGGCTGTTCGGACGGGTGGTCAGTGGTGTGTCTGCATCATCTGCCATCCATTCCAACCTAACGAGCTGAGTTTCGATTTCAACCCGGGATCCGCGAAATCCGGGGGTTCTGGGCCCCTGAAAGCCTGCGCGGGACGCGGGTGCAGGGGGCCGAACTTCCGCGGCCTGACGCGGTTGCTCGGGCAAACACGCAGTACACGGACGACCGTCGAGGGATCTTTATCGTTTCGTTATATTCAGGGGTGGAGACGACGGCCCCCGCGGCCCCTCCCGGCCCCGATCGGACCGTTACACCCGGCCCGATCGGACCGTTCCACGGAGCGCTCCGCTACATTGCTGGAATGACCGCACCCCAACCCGACCGCACCCTGCCGACCTCTCCCCGGGGGACCGACACCCTCCAGGTCCCCGGCGCCGACGGCGCCCGGGACGATCGGGGCGACGTCCCTGCCGGGCGGCCGTCCCTCGTGCTGGGCCGGATGGAGCAGTTGATGCGGGTGCGGTTGTTCCGCGACCCGGAGGAGGGCGCGACCGGGGCCCGGACGGGGACGATGACGACCGGCCCCTGGGTCAGGGACCCGGACGGCCGCCCCTTCGGTGCCGCGGCGGCGGTGATCATGGACAACACGCTGGCCACGTCCCTGCACGCCGCGGAACGCCGACTGCAGTGGATCGTCACCACGGAGCTGGTGCTGAACATCCTGCGCCCGTTGCCCGCGGACGGGACCACCCTGGAGTCGTGGACCCGCACCCTGGTGGCCGACGGCACGGGCGGGATGGCCTCGGGAGCCCTGCTGGGCCCGGACGGTACGGAGTACGTCCAGGCGACCGGCTGGTTCCAGGGCGTGGACGGCAACGATCCGGCCGCCGTCGGGCACTTCGTCGCCATGGCAGGCCTGCCCATGGGACCGGACACCGAGGTCCCCCTCGGACAGGTCCTCGGCGCCCAGCCCACGACGCCGGCCCCGACGGCCGGGCGACCAGAGGTCACCGACGCCTTCGGGGCCGGATGGGGCTTCGCGCGCAAGGACGAGTTGCGCAACCCGCACGGGGCCGTCCACGGCGGCGCCCTGAGCATGATGGCGGCGCTGGCGGCCCAGCAGGCCATGCCGGACCGGACCGGGTACGACCTTCAGTCGCTGCGGGTGATGTTCCTGCGGCCGGCCGGCGGTGAGATCGCCTCGCGGGTCCGGGTCCGGCACGCCGGCAGGTCGCTGCGGATCGTTCAGGTGGAGCTGTACGGCGCCGGGAACGGGCCCGATGCCAAGCCGTTCGTGCAGGCCGAGGCGGTCTTCCGCCCGGCCCACTGAGCCTCAGGTCAGGCGGCCTGCTTGGCCGCCGGCTTGGCGGCCTTGCCGCGGTCCAGCCCGAGGTCCTTGAGCGGGGTGCCGTCGATGGCCTGCGCCATGACGTCCTCCGCCTCGACCGGGGTGATGTCCAGGACGATGGCCACCTCGGCGGCGAGCACCTCGACGGCCTCGCGATGCAGCATCCGCTCGGCCATGGACAGTTCCTTCTCGGCCTCGCGGCGGTGCAGGTCGCGGACGACCTCGGCCACGCGGGGCAGGTCGCCGGTGGACAGCTTCTCCTGGAAGGCCTTGATCCGGCGGGACCACTGCTGCTCGACGTGCTCGCTGGGCTTGGCCAGCAGGGACATCAGCTTGCGCACGGTGGTGTGGCTGCTGACGTCACGGACGCCGATGTCCTTGATTCCAGCTTCCGGGACGGAGATGCGCAGCCCCTTGTCCTGGATCTCCAGATCGACGTACGCCACGTCCTTTCCCTTCAATTGCCGCACCTGGCGGTCGAGCACGACCGCGGGTCCGTGGTGGGGGTGGACGACGAACTGACCGGGGACCAGACGCATGGGTGGGGTGCACCTTTCTCTAGACAAGGCCAAAGCGACACACGACAGTGACTCGTGGGCACTACCGGGAATTTGGCCTATTCATTTTCTCATTTCCCGAACAAAAAATCAATTCCTCTCAGCGGTTCTCCCCGGCAGGCGCCGCCGGATCGTCTATCATCCCGGGCGCCCCCGGGGTCATCAGCGGGCTGGCCTCGGCGAAGTCGCCGGCGTTGTACCGCAGGCGAGCGAGGATCCCGTTGAGTGCCGTCACCTCGCCGTCGTCGATGCCCAGGTCCGCGAAGACCTCCCGGTTGAGGGCCCGGGCGGCCTGCAGCGCCAGGTCTCGCCCCTGGGGGGTGATCTCCACCAGGTTCGCCCTCCCGTCGGTGGGGTGGGGTTGGCGCTGGACCAGCCCGGCGCGGCCCAGCCGCTCGACGGTGTTGGTCACCGACGTGGGGTGGACCTGGAGCCGGCTCGACGCCTTCGCCAGGGGCAGGGCCCCGGTCTTGGAGAACCCCAGCAGGGTGAGCATCTCGAACCGCGCGAAGGTGAGGTCCAGCGGACGCAGGACGGCATCGATCCGGGCCAGCAGGATCTGCTGGCTGCGGAACAGCGAGGTGACCGCGGCCATCCCGTCGGCCGCATCCCCCCACCCGCGTTCGGTCCAGTGCCGGTGGGCCTCCCCCACCGGGTCGGTCCGTAGAGGCTTGCTCATGACGCGCTGCCCGCATCCACCGCCCGGCTGCTCGGCTTGCGCACGGAGTCACGCCCGCCGTTCCAGGTGAACCGCGGGGCCTGCTTGGCCAGGAACGCCCGGGCCCCGATGGCCGGGTCCTCGCTGGCGGCCATCTGCTCCTGCCAGTGGTCGCTGACCGGCGCCAGGTCCCCGCCCGCGGCCGCCACGTCCACGATGTCCTTCATGGCCTGGATCGACAGTTGGGACCGGGAGGCCAGGCGCTGGGCGAAGTCGGCCACGTCGTCCCAGAAGGTGCCGGCCGGGTGGACGGCCTGGACCAGGCCCAGCCCGTAGGCGCGCTCGGCGTCCACGAAGTCGCCGCTGAACAGCAGGTACTTGGCCACCGCGGGCCCCGCGATGCGGACCAGCCGTTCGATGCCGGCCACGGGGTACACGATCCCGATCTTGGCCGG
>JAPFFX010000417.1 GCA_026645375.1 Citricoccus sp. WCRC_4
GGCGTGGCGGACGGTGAAGTCGACGTCGGTGTGGGTGGCGTCCAGGTTCCAGGTACCGGGGGTCAGTGCGGTCATATGAGCTCTCCTCTGGGTTGCAGTGGTGGCGGCCGGACCGCGGTCCGGCCGGTCCACCTTCTATGGTTGAACATTCAATAGAACAGCGCCTCGACGGGAAGTATTCCTGCCCGGGAGATGAACTTCCCGTGAACCTCGCGGCACTCCCCGGGCGAGCGCACCGGTCCACCGCTTCCACCCCTACCCCGTCCCGCCTGCCGCCCACCACGGACCGGGCAGCCGAACCGCCCCGGTCCGGCCGTCATGCGGGGACCAGCAGGACCCTCGCGCACCCGGCGGTTGGATAGGCTCGACACAGCCCGACCCACACGACGACCCGCCGTGCGCCCCCGGATGACGACCGGGGCCGGTGGACGGTGTCCGGTCACCCTCAACCTGCAATGGGAGTACCTGTGAAGATTGCGATCCTCGGCGGAGACGGCTTCTGTGGCTGGCCCGCCTCCCTGCACCTGTCCGACCTGGGCCACGAGGTCATCATCGTGGACAACTTCTCCCGCCGGGTGATCGACGAGGAACTGGGGGCGCAGTCCCTGACCCCCATCCGGTCCCTGTCCGAGCGGCGCGCCGTGTGGCAGGAGGTCTCCGGCCAGGAGATCGGCTTCGCCTTCCTGGACGTGGCCCAGGACTATGAGGGTCTCGTGGAGTTCTTCCGCACCGAGCGTCCGGACGCCGTCGTCCACTTCGCCGAGCAGCGCGCCGCGCCGTATTCCATGAAGTCCCCGAAGAACAAGCGCTACACCGTGGACAACAACGTCAACGCCACCCACAACGTGCTGTGCGCGATCGTCGACTCGGGCGTGGACATCCACCTGGTGCACCTGGGCACCATGGGCGTCTACGGCTACGGCACCGCTGGGATGAAGATCCCGGAGGGCTACCTGGACGTCGAGGTCACCGCCCACGAGGACGCCGAGGGCAACCCGGTCGAGCCGCACCGGATCCCGCAGCAGATCCTGTACCCGACCAACCCGGGCTCGATCTACCACATGACCAAGGTGCTGGACCAGCACCTCTTCGCCTACTACGTGAAGAACGACTCGTTGCGGATCACGGACCTGCACCAGGGCATCATCTGGGGCACGCACACCGTGCAGACCCAGCTCGACGAACGCCTCATCAACCGCTTCGACTACGACGGCGACTACGGCACGGTGCTGAACCGCTTCCTGATGCAGGCGGCGATCGGCCACCCCCTGACGGTGCACGGCACCGGTGGCCAGACCCGCGCCTTCATCCACATGCAGGACATGGTCCGCTGCGTGCAGATCGCCCTGGAGAACCCGCCGGCCACCGGGGACCGGGTCAAGATCTTCAACCAGATGACCGAGACCCACCGCGTCCGGGACCTGGCCGAGCTGATCGGGCGCATCACCGGTGCCGAGGTCCAGATGGTGCCCAACCCGCGCAAGGAGTCCGCCGAGAACGAGCTCCACGTGGTCAACGACGCCTTCATCGACCTGGGACTGAACCCGACCACGCTGTCCGAGGGCCTGTTGCTCGAGGTCGAGCAGATCGCCGAGAGGTACCGGGACCGCGCGGACCTGTCCAGGGTCCCGGCCACCTCCCTGTGGACGTCCCAGCAGCATGCCGGGGTCCCGGAGTACACCCCCTCGCGCCCGGCGCCGGCGGCGCACGCGTCCGTCCAGTGACCTGACACGGGAGGTTCCCGACGCCGACGCGTGCGTTCGCCGTCGGGGACCTCCCGCAGCGCCCGCCGAGGAGCCGCATGCGCATCGCGATGTTCACCGAGGTCTTCCTGCCGAAGATCGACGGGGTGGTGACCCGGGTGGTGCGCACCCTGGAACAGTTGAGGGACCTGGGCCACGAGGTCCTGCTGTTCGCCCCCGGCCACCCGCCGGCCGAGTACGCGGGCCACGAGGTGGTCCGGGTGCGCGGCATCTCCCTGCGCCCGCTGTACCCCGAGCTGAAGGTCGGCATGCCCACCCCGGAGATCGCCCGGAAGATGGAGGCCTTCCGCCCGCACCTGGTGCACACGGTCAACCCGGTCTGGCTGGCCGCCTACGGGGTGCTCTCGGCCGGACGGCGCGACGTGCCCCAGCTGGCCAGCTTCCACACGGACGTCCCGCAGTACACCGAGTCGCTGCGGGTCGGCTGGGCACGGCACCCCGCGGAGAGCTGGATCCGGTTCATCCACAACAAGGCCGAGGTGAACCTGTGCACCTCCGGCCCGATGGTGGAGCGGGCCCGCGAGGTCGGGATCCGGCGCGTGGGACTGTGGCCGAAGGCCGTGGACACCACCGGCTATCACCCGTCCCATGCCTCCGCACCGATGCGCGCCCGGCTCACGGACGGCCACCCGGAGGCGCCCCTCGTGGTCTACGTGGGACGCATGAGCCGGGAGAAGGACCTGGATGCGCTCCTGGAACCGATGCGCCGGCTGCGGCAGCGGGTGCCCGGAGTCCGGCTGGCCATGGTCGGTTCGGGTCCTCACGTGGAGGAGCTGAGGAAGCGCTTCGACCCGGCGTGGACGGTGTTCACCGGTTACATGTCCGGCACCGAGCTGTCCCAGGCCTACGCGAGTGCCGACGTCTTCGTCTTCCCGTCGACCACGGAGACCCTGGGCCTGGTGGCCCTGGAGTCCATGGCCTCCGGGGTGCCCGTGGTGGGCGCCCGGGCGGGCGGGATCCCCTTCGTGATCGACGACGCCCGGAACGGCTTCCTCGTCGATCCCGGCGACGTGGACGGCTGGGTGGACCGGCTCGGACGCCTGCTCACGGATCCCGGCCTGCGCCTGCAGATGGGCCAGGCCGCCCGCGACGAGGCCGGACGGCATTCCTGGCGCGCAGCCACCCAGACGCTGGTGGGCTTCTACGAACAGGCGATCGACACCCACTGGAGGGACCACCGCAGCCTCAACGGGCCACTGCTGGACCGCTTCGCCCGGCCCATGCCCCGGCCCCTGGACTGAGGGGCGCTCTTCCCGCGTGGCCCCCTGCGGGCGACGGCCGTCAGGAGAAGGCGATGACGGCCCGAGCTGCCTGGTCCGGGACGGTCAGGTCGATCCCGGTGAGCTCCTGGAAGCGACGCAACCGGTTCGTCACCGTGTTCCGGTGGCAGAAGAGCTCGCCGGAGGTCTCGACGATGCTTCCCGTCCGCAGGTAACTGCGCACGGCCGCCTCGACAGACGCACGCTCCACCGGGCCGCACCCGTCCAGCAACGGGGACAGGTCCACCACCTCGTGGAGCGAGGTCCCCCACAGCCGGCGCCGGATGACGCGAGTCCAGCCCCGGGTTGCGGTCATGCACCCCGTCTCACCCGGCCGGAGGGCCTCAGCCAGTTCCATGGCCAGGGGCGCCGCCCGGGTCACCTCGGAGAGTCCCTGGGCGTCGCGGACGGCCCCGACGGACAGCCTGTCGACCCGGTTCAACCGCACCCGGGCCGTGTGTGGCGGGTGCGGGACGATGATCACCAGGCCGCTGCCCGTATGCGTGGAGAGCACCTGGGCGCCCTGACGCTCCAGGGCCACGGCCTCGACCCTCAACTCCTGCAGAGACTCCTCCAGGCCCGCGTAGACGGAGTACTCCCACCCGACACCCACTCCGAGCCGGTCGGCGATCCGCTCCAACCGGGCCGGTTCCACCGTGGTGCCAGCGAGCAACTCGGTGAGCAGTCCGCGGCGTTCAGCGTCGACCTCCTCGGCCATGCGGCGTTCCTCGACCAAGTACGCATGCTGCGTCTGCTGGACGTAGGTCTCCACCGTCTCGGACACCAACGCCGCATGACGGAGGAGGATGCCCATGTCCTCGGTGTCACCGAGGGCGATCAGTTCCTCCCATAGCAGGCTGAAGTCCAGGCGGATCGCCGTCATCAGGCTGGTCAACGGGATCCCGGCCCTGGCCCGGGTGACGCCCACGTGGGTCGCAATCGCCTCGAGCGTCGGCTGGTCCGTCTGGCGCAGCGCGGAGACCAGGCCCACGAAGGACTCCCTGGCATCCTCGGCGATCCGGGACCACGGGATCGGCGGGTCGGAGTAGTCCGGCGCCTGCCGGACAGCATCCAGGAACCGCCGGGTCAAGGCGGGGACGTCGATGCTGTCCAGCAGGCGGAGCCACCGGGCCCGGTCCGTCGGCAAGGGTCTCGAGGACATGGGTGACATGCGCACGACCTCAGTGTATGTGCACATGCCCAATCCAGGCCCGTCACCCGGGGGCGGATGCCGCATCAGGGTGGGCAGATCTACCCCCACACTGGGAGGAGTCAATCGTGATCTAGCACACATCCCGGGAAGGGTCGTCATGGACCAGCAGACCACCACCGGCATCGTCCCCGATGCCGCTCCTCCGACCACCGCCAGCATCGAGTTCGGCGCGACGCGGCAGCTCACCACCCGGGAGGCGAACCGGGTGGCCCTGGGCGCGCTCATCGGCACCGCCCTGGAGTGGTACGACTTCTTCCTGTTCAGCGCCGCTGCGGCCCTTGTCTTCAACGTCCAGTTCTTCCACACCGACAACGCGACCGCGGCCGCACTGTCCTCGTTCGCCACGTTCGGCGTCGGGCTCGCGGCCCGTCCACTCGGCGGCCTGGTCTTCGGTCACCTGGGTGACCGCATCGGGCGGCGCAAGGTCCTGATGATCACCATCGTGGGCATCGGCCTGGTGACTGGACTGATCGGCATGCTGCCGACGTACGCGGCGATCGGCCTGGCGGCACCCCTGCTGCTGGTGCTGCTACGCATCGGCCAGGGCCTGTTCGTGGGCGGTGAGTGGTCCGGAGCCATGACCATCGTGGTGGAGAACTCCCCGCTGGAGAAGCGCGCCATCTACGCCGCGATCCCCCAGATCGGCTCCCCGATCGGCACGGTCCTCTCCTCCGGCGGTTTCTACCTGCTGGCCCTGTGGATGACTCAGGAGTCCTTCGACGCCTGGGGTTGGCGCGTGCCGTTCCTGGCCGCCATCCCGATGCTCCTGGTGGCCCTGTACATCCGCAGCCGGCTTGAGGAATCGCCGGTGTTCGAGGAGCTCATGGA
>JAPFFX010000004.1 GCA_026645375.1 Citricoccus sp. WCRC_4
GGGATGGCCAGGTGGGAGCCCACGACCATCAGCAGCACGGACTGGGCGCCCTCGAACGTGAGCCCGAAGAACGTCTTCTTCAGCTCGCCGCCAATGCCCTTGCCGGGCAGGATCGTGACCCCCGTGGCACCGGCCGACTGGGCGGTCTTGATGGCGGTCTCCTCCAGAAATTCGGGAACGATGGCGACGACGGCGGTGAACTTCACGACGATTCCTTCCGCAGGCGGGGAATTCTCTCCAGGGCCATGGCATACACCAAAACGGTGATGATGGGGAAGATGGAGGCGAAGGCGATGAGGCCGAACCCGTCGACCAGAGGACTGCGCCCCTCGATCGCGGTGGCCAGCCCGATGCCCAGGGCGGTCACCAGCGGCACGGTGACCTCCGAGGTGGTCACGCCCCCGAGGTCGAACGCGAGGGCCACGATGTACTTTGGCGCTACGAGGATCAGAAGCAGAACCACCGCGTAGGAGCCCATGATGTAGTAGTGCAGCGGTCCGCCCACGACGATGCGGTAGACCCCCAGGGTGATGCCGGCCGCCACCCCGGTCGCGACGACGAGGCGCAGTGCCGTGGCGTTGATCCCGGTCGGTGAGATCTCCTCGGCCTGCTCGGCGATGGCCACCAGGGCGGGCTCGGCCATGGTGGTGGCGAAGCCGATGAGCAGGGCGAAGAGGAGGATGAGCGCGGGCACTCCGCGCTCGATCAGTTGCTCGGCCATCTGCGTGCCCAGGGGGAAGAGCCCCATCTTCAGACCCACCACGAAGGCGTAGAGGCCCACGAGCACCATCAGGAAGCCCACAGTCACCCGCACCGGGTGGGACAGGCGACGCCGCAGGGCGACGTACTGGAAGAAGAGGACCACGACCACCATGGGGGCGACGTCGCGGACCATCTCGGCCAGGCCCAGGAGATGCTCGAGCGCCCCTGGCAGATCCGCGCTCTCCTCCGCCCTCGCGGCCGGGGCGTCACCGGCCTCACCGAAGGTGTAGACCCAGATCCCGTACAGCTGCACCCCGATCATGGGCACCATCACGCACAGGGCCACCAGCCCGAACCCGTCCGCGAAGGCGCTGCGGCCCCGGATTGAGCTGGCCAGTCCGATCCCGATCGCCGCCACCAGAGGCACGGTGACCACGTTGGTGGTCACCCCGCCCGAGTCGTAGGCCAGCCCCACGATCTCCTGCGGGGCCACGAACGTGGCCGCCAGGACAAGGGCATAGCCGCCGATCAGCAGCCTGTGCACCGCCCACCCCCGCAGGATGCGCAGGATGCCCAGCACGAGCACGAGCCCGACGGACACCGCGACGACCAGGCGCAGGACCAGGCTGTCGATCCGTCCCTCGCTGATGAGCTCGGCCTGCTCGGCCACGGCGATCAGCGCAGGCTCGGCGACCGAGGCGGCGAAGCCGATGGCGAAGCCGAACGGCAGCAGCAGCCCCAGCGCACCACGGCGCGTGAACTGGTTGGACAGGTTCTTCCCGACGGGAAAGACGCTCAGATCCAGGCCCTGGAGGAACAGGGCGATGCCCACGCCCACGATCAGCAGCCCGGCCACCAACTGTGCCGGGTTCTCGGGCATCCGGCGGAAGACGGCCAGCTGGAACACCGCCACCACCACCACGATGGGCAGGAGGTTTCTCAGCGCTTTGGAGAACTCGCGGGTGAACTGGCTGAGATGCTCCATGGAGGCTCGAGTCGCCTTTCGGTGACTTAGGGTTAGTGACCTGGATTTCAGTCTGGCGCAGCACCGCTGAGGCGTCCACCGATCATGGTCCTGTGATGCGCGGCGACCACACCACTTTCGCGAGCTTTCCGTTGCCGCCACGAGCACCAACGCGGCCCGTCGCTCGGAAACCACCACACGCAGACGAGGGAGCCTAGGGGCTGATGCACCGATAGGTGACGTTGGGCCAGCAGACCGTGGACGGTGACCGCAGGCTCGCTGTCGGGGCGATCGTGTTGTGCCGCGCTGCCGGTCGCTGGGACACGGTCGAAGCCGTGCTCAAGCGGCTTGGGACTGTCCGTGCTCCTCGGCGTACGCGGCGAAGATCTCCTCAATGCCGTCACCGGTGTGCACGAAATCCGTCTCGAGCTTCTGCGCCAGTTGCTCGAGTGCTTCGGACAACCGCTGAGCGCTGAGCCGTACACCCGAGGCCGGTGCGGCAGCCCCGGCATCGCGCAACTTCACCGCGTGGGGCAGCTGGCGAGCCAGGGAAAGATCCGGGTCCTGTTCCCGGAAGTAGAAGCCCTCGCTGTGCTGAGTGAAGTCGATGCGCACCTTCCCCAGTTCTTCCGCAAGCACGTTCAAGGTCCGGCTGGCTGTGGTCGCGTCGAACTGCCCAATCATCTGGGCGTAGTCCGTGTCAGCCAGCAGCTTCAGTTCCAAGGCCAGCGACCGGCGTCGCGACATCGGCGGGTAGATCTGCATGAACCAGGTCAGCGCGGCCGTGAGCAGAGCGAACCCGGTCAGCGCCTGCAAGGGCGCAGCCACGCGAATTCCGGGGTCGGTGGGCACCACATCGCCGAAACCCAGGGTCGACAAAGTCATAAAAAAGACATAGAGGGCCTCGACGAAATCAGGGTAGTCCGCCGGGTCCACCCCCGAGGAGTGCATGAAACCGCCCGGAACGTGGGGATAGTAGATCAGCGCCCACCCAACACCCTGCAGCACCGCCCACAGAAGGACGGCCGTGATCATCCCGGCGGGCCCCCCTGAGCTCCGAAACAGGTCCGGCTGGGGAATGGGAGGATGAACGGCGTGGACGTGATCAACTTTGTGATGCTGCTCGCCCCTCTGGTGACCCTGGTGGCCATCGCAGGAGTGCGTCTGGGCTCCCGGCTGGGGCTGCCGGCACTGCTGCTGTTCCTGGGCGTGGGCATGTTGCTGGGCGAGTCCGGATTCGGGCTCGAGTTCGACGACGCGGTGATCGCCCAAGGCCTGGGCTACGCGGCGCTGGTGCTGATCCTTGCCGAGGGCGGGCTGACCACGAAATGGGAGGCGATCCGTCCGTCCATCGGACTGGCGACCGTACTGGCCACGGTCGGGGTGATCGTGACGATCGGGTTGATGACCGTGATCGGGCACTACGCCCTCGGGCTGCCCCTGATCGTGGCCCTGCTCTTCGGGGCAGTCAACGCTGGCACTGACGCCGCTGCGGTGTTCTCCGTGCTGCGCGGGATCCCGCTTCCAGCACGACTGCGAGCCGTGCTGGAAGGTGAGTCCGGGCTCAACGACGCCCCCACCGTGCTCATCGTCGCCGCGGCCACCGCCCTGGCCATCGGCGAGCAACCCCCCGGCGGGATCCCCGGGCTGATCGGCATGGTCATCATCCAACTGCTCGGCGGCATCTTGCTGGGCCTGACCCTGGGCTTCCTCGGCGTATTCGCCCTGCGCCGTTTCGCGCTGCCGGCCGCAGGACTCTATCCACTGGCAACCCTGGCCTGGACCGTGCTCGCCTACGGGGTCGCCACCCAGATCACGGTGTCCGGGTTCGCCGCCGTCTACGTCTGCGCCATGGTGCTGGGTAACGGCCGGCTCCCACACCGCCACGCCACACAAGCCTTCGCAGAAGGCACCGGCTGGACCGCCCAGATCGGGCTCTTCGTCATGCTGGGCCTACTGGCCAGCCCCGGCCGGATCACCTGGGACACCGCGCTGATCGCCGTGATCGCCGGGCTGTTCCTCACGTTCGTGGTCCGCCCCGTGGCAGTCATCGTGTGCGCGACATGGTTTCGCGCGCCCTGGCGCGAACAGCTCTTTCTCTCCTGGGCCGGGCTGCGCGGGGCGGTGCCGATCATCCTGGCCACCGTTCCCATGGCTGCGCAGATGGACGGCGCCGAAAAACTCTTCGACATGGTGCTGGTCTTCGTGCTCGTCTACACCCTGATCCAAGCCCCCACCTTGCCCTGGGTCGCCCGCAAACTCGGGGTCACCACCACCGAGGCCTGCACCTCCGTCGAGGTCGAGCCCGCACCGATGGACGAACAACACGCGAACCTGCTCAAGATCACCCTGACCGAGGATTCCCCCCTCACCAGGAACCCGATCCAGAAGCTCGACCTACCCCCCAACACGGTGATCGCCCTCGTCTCACGCACCCAAGGCACCTTCGTCCCCGCCCCGGACACCATGCTCAACCCCCACGATGAACTGCTCGTCCTCACCACCAACACCGACAACGCAGCGACCGAGAAATACTTCACCACCGTCGACAACACACCCGATGACCACCGTCCCTGACCAGCTCCCGTCCGGCCCCCTGACCACACCGCCGCCCCCGCCTGGGCGGTCCCCAGATGACGTGCTGTTCGGACGCCCCAATAACGCCTTCAATGCACTCTTTCTGCAGCTCGATCCGATGGCACAACATGAGGGACCATGCCAACGTGCAGGTCTCTGTTGGCGGCCGGGCGCGAGTAGAAGCATCGTGCTGCACCACTAATCTGGTCCTATGAATCCCACCGGCTCCGCCACATCCGCAACGGTTCCGCCGCGCAGACTGCCGCTGTGGCTAGTGATCCTGGCCGTCCTGGCTGTGGCCAAGATTCTGGGCGGGTCGCTGACCGTAGTGCTCAATCCCCCCCAGGCCACGTTCGGGGCCTTTGCCAACACCCCCCTGAACGGCGAGACGCACTCAGGCACGACCTTGGTGAACCCACAAGCCCTTGCAGGCTGGGCCGGTGTCACCGCCGGCATCGTCGTGCTGGTTTTTTGCGTCGGCTGGTTCGTGGGTCGGCACAGCGCCGCCCACCGATAGCAATTCGGACCCCGCCTCGTGCTGCTCCAAACGTCAGCCATGGTGCTGGCACGAGAAACCAGGTGTGGTTGATGCCCGTATGCCCCACCCGCTAAAAAGCCCGCCGAGGTACGACATACGCATCACGATCTCCACGGGGGAAGACGGGCTCAGATGGTCGTCGCTTGCGGCAGCTCCCGGATCCGCCGGTAGAGCGTGGCCCTAGACATGCCGAGGTCCCGGGCGACCTGGGTGGCCGGTTCCCCACCCTCAATCAGCCGCAGCGCATTCCGGATCTGCGAGTCCGTGAAGGTCTGACGCCGCCCACCGAGATCCTTGCCAGCGGCCCGGCGCTTGGCCACCGAGTCGGTGATCCGCTCCCGCTTGATCTCCAGCTCCATCTGCGCCAGGGCGGCCATGACCGTGAAGACCATCGAGCCCATCGGCGTGGCCGTGTCCACGTCTCCCCCACCGAGGTTCAGTACCCGCAACCCGGCGCCTCTCCCCCGCAGCGCCTCGGCGAAGGCCAACATATTCTGCGTCGACCGCCCCAACCGGTCCAAGGTGGTGATGACGAGCGTGTCACCTTCCTCGAGCGCGGCCACTGCTCGGTCGAACTGCGGACGCGAAGCACGGCTCCCAGACACTCCACTGTCAACGTAGAGATCATCGCGCCGAACGCCTCCACCCAACAGGTCATGTAATTGGCGGTCGGCATCTTGCTGCCGCGTCGACACGCGTGCATACCCGATCAGCTTCCCCACGTCCACCTCGTCTGTCTCGCAACCAACGATGAGTATCCGATTCTAGAGGCATGGATAAAGCACATAGCTACGAGACAGGCCGAACCGCGGAAACTGTGAGTCGCAACGGTAAGTGGCGGTCTTCGGTGTTCGCTTTTTGGCGGTGCCCTCTCTGTCAGCCTTGAGTGAGACACCAGGACCGTCCTGATGAGTGTCTCGAGGGCGGGGAGGAGATTCCCTGATGACGACGACAGTGACGCGGCCGAGTGCTTCCGGGCAGGCTGGTGTGATGAACGATGTTCCTGATCCCGAGGTTCCCGAGAAGGCGCGCCGGCGGACCTACACGGCGAAGTACAAGGCCGACGTGCTGGCCGAGTACGAAGCCTGCGACCGTGCCGGCAAGGGTGCGTTGCTGCGCCGGGAGGGCTTGTACTCCTCGTTGATCAGTTCCTGGCGCGACCAGCGTGAGGCAGGGGCCCTGCAGGCACTGGGCAAGTCTTCGGGCCCGGCCCCGGCCGATCCAGCCGTCCGTGAGTCGGAGCGGTTGCGCAAGGAGAACCAGCGTCTGGCCGCGGAGCTGGAGAAGGCCAAGGCGGTGATCGAGGTGCAGGGAAAACTCTCGGCTCTGCTGGAGCAGTTCTCGACCGGCAGCAGCACCAACGACGAGAAGCGATGATCGACGAGACGATCGCCGAGCTCACGCCCGTGGTGGGTGTCAAGGCCGCCTGCGCGGCGGTGGGCCGCCCCCGGGCGAGCCACTACCGCCGGCACCGGAAGTCACCGGCACCGGCCCGGCCAGCACGGGCGCCGAAGCCGCAACCGCGGGCGCTGTCGGGCCCGGAGCGGGCCCAGGTGCTCGCGGTGCTCCACGAGGAACGGTTCGTGGACCTGGCCCCGGCCGAAGTCCACGCGATCCTGCTCGATGAGGGCCGATACCTGTGCTCGGAGTCCACGATGTACCGCCTGTTGCGCGCCGCCCACGGGCAGGTGCGCGAGAGGCGCCGGCAAGCCGTCCACCCGCCGCGGGTCAAGCCCGAGCTCGTCGCCCAGGCCCCGAACCAGGTCTGGTCGTGGGACATCACCAAGCTGACCGGCCCGGCGAAGTGGACCTACTACTACCTGTACTCGGTCATCGACATCTACTCCCGCTACACCGTCGGATGGATGCTCGCCACCCGGGAGTCCAAGGAGCTGGCCGAGCGGTTGCTCGCCGAGACGATCGCCAAGCAGGACATCGACCGTGATCAGCTGACCATCCACGCCGACCGGGGGTCATCGATGGCCTCGAAGCCGGTGGCGTTCCTGCTGGCCGATCTCGGGGTCACCAAGTCCCATTCGCGCCCGCACTGTTCCAATGACAACCCGTTCTCCGAAGCCCAGTTCAAGACGCTGAAGTACCGACCCGACTTCCCCGAAAAGTTCGGTTCCATCGAGGACGCCCGGGCGTTCTGCGCGGGGTTCTACCGCTGGTACAACCACGACCACCGCCACTGCGGGATCGGGATGCACACCCCCTTCGACGTCCACCACGGTCATGCCGACACCGTCCGGGCAGCCCGCGCGGCGACCCTGGCCACCGCCTACGCGGCCACCCCGGAGAGATTCGTCCGCAAGCGTCCCGAGCCCCCGAACCTGCCCGGCACCGCCTGGATCAACCGACCCGAACCAGATCCATTAACCCGACCTACGACGTGACCCAAAACGGTTGACAGGTTCCGTGGTGCGTCCGCAGGCTGATCGGTCAACGTGCCGGGGCACCTCTTTGGTCCACGCGGACTGCAGAGTGGACAGAGACGTATCTCAGCCGTCCTCCGTACGCGTCGGGGCAGAGTGGCGCACACACCAGAGCCGTTTGAGGAACGTGGAGTGTTGGCACCAACCAGCGGTCTGTGGCCCGCAATGCCGGTGTCTACCTGTCTGGATCGGACGGGCACTTGCAGATCACGACGTGTTCGAGCGGTCTCCCGGAAGATTCTGCGCAGAATCGCTGAATGCGCCAGATCATTTCTTGAAATCCGAGGCAGCCTGCTTCCTGGTTTGCTCTACTGGGGTCGTCTTGCACGGGACGCGGCAAGGTGGGTGCGATTGGCGCAGTTGCGGACCTCGCAGAACCGCTTTGAGCGGTTTCGTGTGAGATCAGCAAGTGCCGCTGCGCAGTCGTCTGCCGCGCATGCGTGGAGGCGTGAGAGGTCTCCGGAGCGAATGAGGTCCGTCAGTACCAGCGCGATATCCGCAGCCATGCGTTCCCCCAAGGGCGAACTGCTCCCGGCCGCATGGAGGTGCCACCCCCAGTCATCGTGCTGCACGAGGCGGGGCTGGACGCGAATTTCTTCGAATGTGACGTTGACGGCCTCGACGACCGCCGCGACATCGTCGCCGAGTACGACCCGGAAGCGCTCCCGTAGGACCACGGCAACCCCAACGTCCAGTGGTGTGGCCTCCACCGGTCCAGAGAAATCATGGTCGGTCACGAAGCGGCTCAGCTGACTCGGGGAGGCCAACAGGTCGCCCGCAGTGCTGACGCCGGGTGCGGTGTTCAGGAGGTCGACGAGCATCCGCAGGTTGGCACGGACATCGTAATGCAATAGCACAACACCAGGCTATCGTAGACAGGCCCAAGAGTACATTAGCCTTACATTTTGCCTCTGTGCTTATCCTATTGACAGGCGCTACATGCTAGTTGGTGCTGTCTGGGCGTGTGATCTCACGGCCATCGGAGAGGAACGGATGAAGGTATGCGGCGCATTACTGTGCTCGGGTTCGTGTTCATGCTGCTGTCGGCGTTCTTCTTCGGGGTGTCCGGACCGGTCGCCAAAGCGTTCTATGAGGTGGGGTGGACCCCGGGTTCTGTGGTTTCACTTCGCCTGGCAGGCGCCGCACTCCTGATCCTTGTCCCGACGTTGATTGCGCTGAAGGGTCAGTGGGGTCAGGCGCGGCGGCAATGGAGGACCGTCGCCGTATACGGCCTTGTGACGATGGCGGGCGTGCAGGCCTTCTTCTTCCTAGCCCTTGAGCATCTCAGTGTGGCCATCGCGGTTCTGCTCGAGATGATGGGCGCGCCACTCATCATCGTGTTCTGGCTGTGGGCCCGGTCTGGACGACGTCCCACCGTGACCACTGGTATCGGCGTGGTCGTGTCACTCATCGGCGTGATGCTGGTTCTCGATTTCAGCGGCTCGTCGGCCAGCTGGATCGGCGTCGTCTTCGCGGTGGGCGCTGCGGCGTGCTTCGCCTGCTATTTCTTGATCTCCTCCGATCACACCATCACTTTGCCGCCGCTCGCCCTCACGGGTCTTGGGATGACGATCGGGGCCGCTGCAGCGGCTGTCCTGAACCTGACCCATCTCATGCCGGCTCAGTTCGTGTTCACCGACGTCACTTTTGCCGGGCTGCGGGTGTCATGGATGGTCCCGGCGGCACTTCTTGTCCTGTTCACCGTCGGTGCATACACCTGTGGAATCATCGGCCTGCGTTTCCTCGGTCCCACTGTCGGCTCGTTCGTCAATCTCAGTGAAGTGCCCTTCTCCGCTCTCGCAGCCTGGGTCATCCTCACCGAGACCCTGTCGCCGCTCCAGGTCGTCGGCGGAGCCGTCATCTTGACAGGCATCTGCTGCGTCAAAGCCGGAAACCTGGCTCTCAAAGATCAATGATGGCGTGGATTCGGGCTGTAACTGTTGGCTTCGGTTGGCGGCATTCGTGACCGCTATCCAGCCTGTGACCTCGGTGTCCCAGTTCCTAGGTACTGGGACGCTCGGCACCGTGTCCCCTGTTCGAGCACTATGGATAGCGATTGGAGTCCCAAAAGCTAGGCCCATAACATGGTTCCGTTTAGGCCGTACGGATCCGAATTCCGGTACGCTGAGCCCATGGAATTGGGGTACGCGCGGGTTTCGACGGCCAAACAGGACCTCGACCGGCAGATCGATGCCCTCCGACAGGTCGGCATCGCCGCCGAGCGGATCTATGTGGACAAGAAGTCCGGAGCCACCACGGAGCGTCCCGGACTGACCGCGGCCCTGGCCTACGCCCGCCAGGGCGACGTGATCGTGGTCCACACCCTGGACCGACTCGGGCGCACCGTGCGCGACACCCTCAACCTGATCCACGACCTCGCTGAGCGAGGGGTGGGGGTGCGCAACCTGGCGGATCCGATCAAGGTGGACTCCACCAATCCGAACGACCCGATGGCTCAGCTGGCGGTGGTGCTGCTGGCGCTGTTCGGGCAGATGGAACGCACCTACACCCTCGAGCGCGCCGCCCATGCCCGGTCGGTGGCCGCGGCGAAGGGGCGGCGGATCGGGCGACCTACGGTGGTGGACCCGGACAAGCTGGCCTACGCGGCGCATCTACGCGAGTCCGGGCACACGATGGCCGAGATCGTGGCCAAGACCGGGATCACCCGCACCAGCCTCTACCGCCACCTCCCGCCGCGCCCACCGGAGCCGGTGACGGCCGGACCGGTCACCGCCTCCGAGCCCGAGCCCGGTCCGGCCCACTGACCGACATGGGGTGATGGTGGTGGTGCAGCTGAGTCCGCAGGAGAAGGCGGCACTGTTGCGCCAGCACCTCGACGACGGGGTGCCGCTGACCCGGCTCGCCGCCCACGCCCAGATCTCGGTCCGCACCCTGCAGCGCTGGGCCGCCGAGTACCGGGCGGAATCCTCGGCGGCCGGTCTGCAACGTAAGGTCCGCAGCGACCGCGGCCACCGCCGGCTGCCGGAGGAGCTGATCGCGGTGATCGAGGCCCTGGCGCTGCGCCGGCCGGCACCGACGACCACGTTCATCCACCGCCGGGTGTGCGACCTGGCCCCGGAGCGCGGCTGGGCGCCACCGAGCTACTCGAGCGTGCGCAGTATCATCGCCGCCATCGATCCCGGGCTGCGCACCCTGGCCCTGGAAGGAGACACGGCCTACCGGGACCGATACGAACTGGTGCACCGACGGACGGCGGTGAGGCCCAATGAGCAGTGGCAGGCCGATCACACCCTGCTCGATCTCCAGGTCCTCGACCACCGGGGGAACCCGGTGCGGCCGTGGCTGACTGTGATCCTCGACGACTACTCCCGCGCGATCGCCGGCTACACCGTCTTCACCGACGCCCCAAACGCCGAGCAGACCGCCCTGGCCCTGCACCAGGCCGTGCGAGCCAAGCCCGACCCGCGGTGGCCGGTCCAGGGACTGCCCGAGGTGCTCTACAGCGACCACGGGGCTGACTTCACCAGCACCCGGCTCGAGCGGGTCTGCCTGGACACCCACATCCGGCTGATCCACTCCCGTGTCGGGGTCCCGCAGGGCCGGGGGAAGATCGAGCGCTTCTACGGCACGATCACCACCGAGGTGCTCCCGCACCTGCCCGGCTACATCCCGCACGGCACCGGCGGCAGGCCCACCTCACCGCCCGCCCTGAGCCTGGAGCAGCTCGACGCGGTGCTGGGGCGCTACCTGATCGAGGACTACCACTGCCGGGTGCACTCCGAGACGGGCCAGGCCCCGGCCGCCCGCTGGATCGGGGCCGGGTGGATCCCCAGGGCCCCGGCCCGGGGCGAGGACCTCGATCTGTTGCTGCTCACCGCAGCGACCACCCGCATCGTCCAGCGTGACGGCATCCGCTTCCAAGGCACCCGCTACATCTCTCCGGTGCTGGCCGCCTACGTCGCCGAGACCGTGACCATCCGCTACGACCCCCGCGACGCGGGCGAGGTGCGCGTCTACCACCAGGACGCCTACCTGTGCCGGGCGATCGCTCCCGAACTGGCCGCCGAGACGATCACCCTCCAGGAGCTGCAGCAGGCCCGCGGCGCCCGGCGCAAGGAGCTGAAGCAGCACCTGCGCGCCCGGCGCAGCCTCGCCGATGCCCTTCCCGCCGACGACCACTGGGCACCACCACCCGCCCCGGCGCCGAGGCCACCGGCAGAGCGGCCGGCGGATCAGGTGCCCCGACACTGGTTGCGGACCTATGCCACCGACTGAGCCCGACTCCTCCCGGAGCCTGCTGGGCAAGGACGACGACGGCCGGCGCTTCCTCGCCGGCACCTTCGGGGAGATCACCGCACTGGGCCCACCACCGGCCCCCGAATCGCCCCCGTTCCTTGCCACCCGGGAGCACCGCCGCTTCACCGAGTTCGCCGACACCGTCCGCACCCACCGCTACATCGGTCTGTGCTGGGGCCCACCCGGAGTCGGCAAAACGCTCTCGGCTCGCCACTACGCCGGCGCCTGGGAATGGGAGCAGTGGCAGCACCAGGTGGTCACGGGCTGCGACCCCGGACCGGTCCCGGACCGGATCCTCCAGACGCGCACCGCACTGTGGACCCCGACCGTCACCGCCAGCCCCCGCCAGATCGACCAAGCCCTCCCGCGTGCCTGCCAGCAGATCTCCTACGCCATCGACTACCACCAGCACGGGCGCGTCGACCCGCTGGTGCACACCGCCTCGCGTTCCTCCGGGCTCACCGAGCTGCTCATCATCGACGAGGCCGACCGGCTCAAGACCACCGGGCTGGAACAGGTCCGCGACTACTACGACCGGCACACCCTGGGCGTGATCCTCATCGGCATGCCCGGCATCGACAAACGCCTGGCCCGCTACCCCCAGCTCTACAGCCGTGTTGGCTTCGCCCACGAGTACCGCTCACTCACCCCGGAAGAGCTCACCGTCGTCCTCACCCGCCGCTGGCACACCGACGGACTCGCTGGCGATGATGACGAGTTCACCCAGACGGTCGCGATCGCCACCATCGCCCGGATCACCGGCGGGAATTTCCGCCTCGTCGACCGCCTCCTCACCCAGATCAAACGCATCCTGGACATCAACCAGCTGGTCATCGTCACGCCCGAAGTCGTCGAAGCCGCCCGCGAAGCGCTCCTCATCGGCCGCTGACCAATGGAATGGACCACCAAGGCACTGTGAATCACTAGTCACTGCTGACTGCTGCACGTCATTTCTATCGAGTACGTCCAGTCCATACGGCCCCGACGCTGCGGTAGGGGTTCCCGCATGGGCCGTGCGGGTATATCGATCGAGCAGTGTGCGGCGCCGCGCATGCCGCCTCGTAAGTCTTGTGGCCGCCAGTTATCTCTGTCAGAACGTTGCCATTTGTCTCCAACGGTCACACTCTCGCCCGCTGGGTGCTCGGGTGGGGATCCTATTCGAAACGGGTGGTGGTGATGGCAGTGTTCTTCCGGAGTGCGCCGAAGGTGGCGATCACTGCGCCGAGGGCCATGGCCATGCTCAGGCCCAGGGTGGCGAAGTAGGTTGGTCCGGGCCAGGTGATGGTGCGGGTGTCGTCGAGTCCGGTGATGACCAGCCAGGCCGCGAAGAACCCGAGTCCTGCTGAGAGCAGCAGCACTGAGAGCAGGGGCAGGGCGGTTTCCCGGGTGACGACCCGGCGGAGCACCGCCAGGGGCATGCCCATCAGCCGCATCAGGGCCAGGGTCCGTTTGCGGTCGATGATCGCGGCCGCGGTGGCCACGGCCAGGGATATCCCGGCGATGCTCACCGCCACGAACGTGCCCAGATAGGCCAGCACCGACAGGCTGTGCACCAGGCGCGTGCTGCTCCTGGCCACGGCGTCGGCAGGGGAAACGGCGGGGTGGGAGGTGATGCCGGAGGCGTTCAGGGCGGTGCGGGCGCGGTCGAGCGCTGCCGGGGTGCCGTTGGTGCCCAGGACCAGCGCCACGGGTACCAGCTCTTGGAGGTCGTCGACGGCAGCGTCCGTGAGCCGGACGGGCTGGTCGGCCCAGGAGTGGAAGAAGCTGCCGTCGAAGGCCGCTACCGGGGTGGCCGGGATTTCTTCGAAGCCCAGGTCCTCGGCGTCCTTGGTCGCGATGTAGAGCTCGGCACCGGGATCGCCGGACCCGTTGGGGGAAGCCGCGTAGACGACAGCGGTGTCCTGAACTCCGGTGAGTGCACCGGCTTCAGCGGCGGCCTCCCGGGCGTCAGCGGCGTCCGTGCCCGGGTGCAGGTAGGCGTAGGCGCTGGTGGGCAGCAGGAGCCCGGGACGTGCCGGGGGCACTTCGGCCTGGGTGACGGCGCTGGAGGCCCCGGCGAAGAGCGAGAGAAGGAACACGGCGATCACCAGTCCGGAGACGGAGCGGAAGGTGGCCACCGGGGTGCGGTGGATCCGGCTGGCGGCGATCACGGCGGCCGCGCTGCGCGCGCGGGCCAGCCCGATCCGGCTGGCCAGCAGGGTCAGCCAGGGGCCGACGACGACGATGCCGATCGCGGTGAGGGCGAACCCGCCCACCAGAAGCAGCTCCACCACGAGGTAGCCGGCGCGCCCGGTCTCCACGAGGATGACGGCGGCACTCATCGAGGTGACACCAGCCAGCAGCGGGCTCACCCGCCAAGCGGTGGGCACCGGCTCAGGCTTGGCACGGGCGGCACCCAGTGGTCCGATCCGAGCACGGGCGGTCCGCCAGGCGGCCACCACGGTCGAGGACGCGGCGACCAGGACCACCACGATCGCGGTCAGGGCCGCACCGACGGCCAGGTCCTCGATGTAGAGCCGGGTGCCGTTGACGGGAACCTGGGCGGCGACAGGACGCAGTAGCACGGCCGCTCCCACGCCCAACAATCCACCGAGGAGACTGGTGGCCGCGGCCTCGGCGGCGGCGATGCGGGCCACCACGCGCGGGGAGGCCCCGATCAAGCGCAGGGTGGCGAAGCGCTCAGCACGCTGGGCGGCGCCGAGGCGGGCCGTGATGCTGATCAGCAGCAGGGTCGGGAAGAACACCGCGATCCCGCCGAGCAGGAACAGCGTGCCATACTCAGACGCGTTGGCCCCGTACGGATTGTCCGTGAACTCCGAGACCAGCGTGGCCCCAACGCCCTGGCGCAATTCACTCTCACTGGCCCCGACGATGGCAACCAGGGAATCCGGGCCCGCCAAGGCCTCGGCCTCGATCGTGCCCGCGAAATCTCCGTAGCGGTTGCCGAGCTGGTCTCCCGGGACGGATTCGATCAGCCGTTGCAGGGCCGGGGAGGCGTAGTACTCACCCGGTTCCGGTGGGGTCTCGACCCCGGGGATCTGTACCGTGGAGCCGTCCGTGGCGGCGATGTCGCGGCGCTGGATCAGCCGGTCCCGGAAGACCTCGTCAGCCTGGGCCATCAGCACGGTCTCGGCTCTCAACGGGATCGGCTCGGGCGGGCCGGCCGTGGTAAGTCCGTCGGCCTCCTGCGGGACAGTGACCGCCGGTTGGCCCTGCTCGCGCAACCATGCCGCGCGCTCGTCGCGCTGGCTCAGGCCCTGGGCGGCGCCCAGGAGCAACAGCAGCAGGCACACCCCCACGGCCACTCCACCAACGATCCCGGTCAGTCGCCCCAGGGAGGAGCGGCTGCCGGTCAGGGCCAGTTTCGCCACGGCCGCGTTCATGCCGCGACCCGGTGGCCGGCACCGATCATGCCGTCGCGCACGATCACCTCCCGGTCGGCGTAGGCGGCCGTGCGGGGATCGTGGGTGATCATCACCACCGTGGTCCCGACCTCCCGCACCAGCTCGAGCAGCAAGGTCAGCACGTTCTCGGCCGCCAGGGAATCCAGGGACCCGGTGGGCTCATCGGCGAACAGCACCGCCGGCTCGGCCACCATCGCCCGGGCGATCGCCACCCGCTGGGCCTGGCCCCCGGAGAGCTCCCCGGGCAGCTTCTCCCCCTGCCCAGCGAGACCCAACCGCTCCAGCAGGCCGCTGGCCTTCCGCAGGGCCTCGCGGCGCTTCGTCCCGGCCAGCAGCAGGGGGATGGTCACGTTGTCCACCGCGGTCAGCTCGGGTAGCAATTGCCCGTACTGGAAGACGAACCCGAACTCGGACAGCCTCAGGGCAGATCGTGCCGCCTCGCCCAGGATGCTGATCTCCACGGACCCCTCCGGGGCGTTCGGGCGGGTATAGGTGACGGTGCCGTGGTCCGGTGGCATTACCCCGGCCATGCAGTGCAACAGCGTGGACTTGCCCGAACCCGACGGGCCCATCACGGCCAGCACCTCCCCGGGATGGACATCGAGGTCGATCCCGCGTAGCGCGGGCGTAGGGCCGAAGTCCTTGTGCACATTCCGCACGCTCAACAGCGCAGGGATGGTGGGGGTGGTCTTCATGCGCTCAGCAGCTCCTTCTTCAGCTGGGTCAGGCGGGCGCCGGTGAGCTCGATCCAGCGCAGGTCGGCCTCGATGTGGAAGATCCCGTGGTCGCACATCAGCACCTGCAGCAGATCGCCCTCGTGCTTGAGCCGGGTTAGCTCCCGCATTCGCCCCATGTGCTCGGCGCGCTGGAGGTCCAGCAGCCGGTCCGCGTCGTCGTCGACCAGCAACGCCACCACGGTCTTGGCGAACAAATCGCTCTGCAAGGTTTGGGAGGGCACATCCGGGGTGAACAACCACTGCTGCACCCGGTCCTGTCCGGCCGGGGTGATCTCGTACTTCTTCCGGTCCGGGCCGGCACCGGGCTCCTCACCGAGGGCACGGATGAGCTCGTCACGGATCATCCGCGCCAGGGTCGAGTACACCTGGCCGAAGGCCAACGGCTTCTGCGAGCCGAAATACCGGTCATAGGCGTGCTTGAGGTCATACCCGTAGCTGGGCTGTCGCCGCAGCAACCCCAACAGGGTCAGCGCGTTGTTCATGCACTCATCTATACACCCAGTACATAGCGGAGCAAAACAGCAGGCAGGGTTCGACGACGAGCGTGTCGCACCGGGCGCGACGACGACGCTCCAACTCGTGCACCTGAGAGGCGGCCCTTTCCACCGACACCCATGCCCCGTTGAGCACCGACTCACCGCGCAAGTGATGCAGTAGGGGTTCCCGCCGGTGTAGCCGGGAGGCGGACCAAGTTGCGTGCGGCCCGGCGCACGCCGCTCGTGAAGTCCCGAGAATGACATTTAACTATGCAAGAAGGCGGCCATTTATCTCCACTGATCACAAACATGCGGACAAAACTTTCCGGGATGAGACGTCTCGCATCCCATGCCATGCGACACCTGCGAGACCTGCCTCAGCACAGCGCTCTTCGCCCTCTCACCTGTATACTATGTACTTGACGTACAATATGTACAGATGGATTATAAGGGTATGACTGCTGCTCCTGCCCTGAACTACTCCTCCTCTCATGCCCGCCAGCACTTCAGCTCAGTACTCGACGCTGCCGAACATGGCCAAGTGGTCACCGTGAACCGCGGCAAGGTCCAAAGCGCGGTCATCTCCGCCGAGCGGTTACGCCACTACCTATCCCTCACCACCCCGGCACGCACCCGCACCACCATCGATGACGGCGCCTATGTCGTGTTCCTGGAAGACCGGCCCTTCGTCTCCGAAGGCGAGACCCTGGAAGCAGCGATTGCCGATCTCATCGAGTCGTTGCGTGAATATGCCGAGGACTGGGTCGAGCGTCTCCAGTACGCCCCCAACCATGCCGATGCTTGGGGACTGGTCCAGTTGGTGAATCTCTCCACCGACGAGCAGCTGTCCGACTGGCTGCGGGCGGCCGAGTGAGCAAGCACCCCAAGGCCACCAGAGAAGACCACGACGACTTCTGCACCACCGAAGGCTGGACCCTGGTGCGAGGAGCGACCGGGAAGCCGGTAGCCCACCACCGCACCTACGAGCTCGCCCTGCCCGACGGGCGCATTCTGCGCACCCGCATCTCCCGGTCGGTGGATCGCACGCAGTACCGCGACTCCATGTGGTCCCACATCCTGCGCACCCAATTGCAGGCCACCGCTGACGAATTCTGGGAGTGCGTCACCGACAAGATTCCCCCGCGGCGCAGCCGTCCCACCACGCCCCCGCGGAAGTCCTTGCCCCTCTACCTCGTCGACGGACTTTCCCGGCATGGTGTTCCTCCACAGGAGATCGGCGCGATGACCGAAGAGGAGGCCACGGAACGACTCCGTCAGCTCTGGAGCGAACAGGACTGACTACTCTCGCATGGCCCCCGTGCTCCCGGCGGACCATCACCCCCAGCCCCGAAGGATCCGTCCGTGCCCATCGACGACGACAGCGCCCGGCGTGTCGCACAACTCGACGCCAACGCCGACCGATTGGCAGGCCTCAGTCTGACGTCGCTCGGCTATGACGACGAGGAACCAGTCCCCGGCGCGCGTGCCCTCTCCCTTCGACGCACCAGACTCCTGGCCGGCGCCATCCGGCAGTCGTGCTCATCACTGATGGATGATTCCTCCTCCGACCTGCGCCAGTTCGACTAGTCCAGCCACATGCCGGCTGACGCCCCAGCATTGGCCATCGATGAGCTTCCGCAACGGTTCGCTCCCTACGACAGTCCGCTATTCGTCCAGCAACTCCTGACCGGCGCCGTCGTGAATCCCTACGTCATCCCCAAGACTGACTGAACGACCAGGGCGTACGAACTCATGGCGTGCCGCATGTACGACCCCACGGCCGGCAGCCCTTGAGTATCTCGCCATCTCAACGCATCACAACCCATGCGATCTGAGAAATGTGCTCCTCCACCGGCGATGCCAGGTTCGCGCCGCTCCGGGGCCGACCGGGCTCCCGTCAATGCCGGTGCAGGGCCGGAATCCCCGGATCCGCACAGGGCTCGCGACGCCACCACGGCCGGAACCATCTCGACGACCCAGACGCCCGAGAGTGGGCGCGATCCAGCGGGGCGCCACCCAGGACGGGCGCAGCCGCTCAGGCGTCGATGCGCTCCTGGTCCAGCTGCGTGGCGCCCTCGATGATGAAGTCCTTGCGGGGGGCCACCGCCGAGCCCATGAGCAGGGAGAACGCGTGCTCGGCGCGCTCGGCGTCCTCCACCCGGATCCGGCGCAGCATCCGGTGCCGGACGTCCATGGTGGTCTCGGCGAGCTGGTCCGCGTCCATCTCGCCCAGGCCCTTGTAGCGCTGGATGGGCTCCTTGTAGCGCCGCCCCTCCGTCTCCAGCCGGGCGAGCAGGTCCGCGAGCTCGCGCTCCGAGTACGTGTAGACCATCTCGTTGGCCTTCCCGCCCGCGTTGACGATCTCGACGCGGTGCAGCGGGGGCACGGCCGCGTAGACGCGCCCGGCCTCCACGAGCGG
>JAPFFX010000009.1 GCA_026645375.1 Citricoccus sp. WCRC_4
GGGCCGCCCGCCGCGCTTCGTGCAGCGGCGGGCGGCCCGGCTTAGGGCGCCCTGGACCCCGGTCCCGGGCAGGTGGGGGGGCGGGCCTCAGGCCGGCAGCAGCGAGGTGGAGACCTCGGGAAGCCCCAGGTTCTCGCGGAACGTCGCACCCTCATACTCGGTGCGGAAGTAACCGCGTTCCTGCAGCTCGGGGACGAGCTTGTCGCAGATCAGCTTGAAGCCGCCGGGGTTGAACGGTGAGTTCAGGTTGAAGCCGTCACAGGCCTTGGACTCGAACCAGTCGACCATGCGGTCGGCGACCTGGGAGGGCGTGCCGGCCATCCACTGGTGGCCGGTCGAGCGGGCGAGGTCCACGATCAGCTCGCGCAGGGTCATGCCCATCTCGACGGACTTCATCCGGTAGATCTGGTAGCGGCTGCCCAGGGAATCGTCGTCGCGGAACCACTCGACCGGGATGCGCTCGTCGTAGTCCAGTTCCGACAGGTCCATCCGCAGGTCCGCGCCGACCTGCGCGCGCCCGTTCTCCAGGTGCACGTGGCGGCCCAGCTCGTCGGCCAGTTCCTGTGCCTGGGCCTCGGTGTCCCCGAGGATCGGCAGGATGCCCGGGATGATCTTCACGTGCTCCGGGTTGCGGCCCTTGTCCTTGGCCATCTGCTTGAACTTCGCATAGAACTCGATCGAGGGCTGCTTGTTGGGCTGGGCGGTGTAGATCATGTCCCCGATCGAGGAGCCGAGTTCCATGCCGGGGCCCGAGGAGCCCGCCTGCGCCAGCACTGGGTGCCGCTGCGGGCTGGTCGGCATGTTCAGCGGACCCTGCACGCGGAAGAACTCACCCTCGTGGTTGAGGGGGTGCAGCCGGGTGCGCTCGAGGTACTCCCCCGATGCGCGGTCCACGACCACGGCGCCCTCGTCCCAGGAGTCCCAGAGCCGGCGCACCACGTCCACGAACTCCGTGGCCCGGCGGTAACGGGTGGCCGGGTCCGGCGCCGCCTCCATCCCGAAGTTCTGGAATCCATCGGAGGAGGTCACGATGTTCCAGCCGGCACGGCCGTTGGACATGTGATCGAGCCCGCACAGCTGACGGGCCACGTTGTACGGCTCGGAGAACGAGGTGGAGATGGTGCCGACCAGGCCGATGTGCTTCGTGCGGGCGGCCAGGGCCGAGAGCACGGAGACCGGCTCGTAGAAGCCGTTCATCTTGATGTCGCCGCGCAGGAGCGTGTTGGCGTGCACCACGTCCCCGAAGAAGATGGCGTCCAGCTTGGCCGCCTCGGCCATCTGGGTGAGCTCGAGGACGAAGTCCAGGTTGCCCAGCTCCTCCGCCCGGCTGCCCTCCATCCGCCAGCTGTCCTTGTGGTATCCCGCAGGCAGCATGAAGGTCGTCAGGATCATGTGCTGAGCCGGCTTGGAAGTGCTCATCTCGGGGTCGTCCTTTCCTAGAGGCTGGTCCGGCACCCGGTTACCCACGGGGTCGGTGTGGCTCACGAGCCGCTGAGACGGCTGTCACACCCCTAGCATGACGCACGCAACGGCATTTTTCCACCCTGTTCGCAATTCTTACCCAAGAATATTTTCTTCTTGCGAAGTGCATCATCGGTGGATACCGTGTGTCCTGATGCGCGCGGCAGGATGCCGCGAACGGCGAACCGATGGTGCGCCACTGGCCCGACTCGTAGGGAGACCCTTGTGAATTACATCAGTTACGTGACCCCTGAAGGCACCCCGACGTGGGGGGTCGCAGTACAGGGCACCGTCCACGATCTCGGCCCCAGTGGGGCGAACCTGGCAGCCTCTCTGCACGAGGCCGTGGCCGGAGGCGTCTTCGGGACACTGTCAGCCGCCGACCTGTCCGGCGCCCCCACCCATGACGAGAAGGACATCTCCTACCTGCCGTGCCTGACGGCGCCGGGGAAGATCATCTGCATCGGCGTCAACTACCGGACCCATCAGGAGGAGTCCGGAAAGACCGGACAGACGGCACCGACCGTCTTCACCCGATTCGCCGACACCCAGATGGGCCACCTGGCACCGGCGATCAAGCCCGCCTCCACCGGCAAGTACGACTACGAGGGCGAGATGGCCCTCGTCATCGGCAAGGAGGCCTGGCACGTGGCCAAGGAGGACGCCTTCGACCACGTCGCCGGTTACGCCAACTACAACGACTTCTCCGTCCGCGACTGGCAGAAGGCGGCCAGCCAGTGGATCCCGGGGAAGAACTTCCCCGCCTCCGGTGGTTTCGGCCCCTACCTGGTCCCGGCGGCGGACCTGGGTGACGTGCGCGAGCTGACCCTGGAGACCCGCGTCAACGGCGAGGTCCGGCAACACGCCTCCGTCGCGGACCTCTACTTCGACATCCCCACGCTGATCAACTACGTCACCGGCTTCACGCGCCTGCACCCCGGCGACGTGATCGTCACCGGCACCCCGGGGGGCGTCGGCCTGTTCTGGGGCGAGGACGGCCTGCTGGACGCCGGCGATGTCGTGGAGGTCGAGGTCACGAGCCTGGGCGTGCTGCGCAACACCGTGCAGGATGAGGCCGGCGACGGCACCGCGCCGGCGGACGGCACCGCGGCGCTGGCACACGCCGGCTGACCGCTGCAGGATCACTGAGCGCCCCGGCGGGGGCGCCCGGGTCTCACCCCGCCGGGGCGGCTCCCCGCCCGGAGGTCACGGCCCCCGGCGGACCACCCGGTCCAGGAAGTACCGGTGGAAGGACCAGTCGCCGGTGACCTCCGGGTGGAAGCTGGTGGCCAGCAGGTTGCCCTGCCGCACGGCCACCGGCACCGATCCCGTCACCAGCCCGCAGTCCACCCCGGACTCCAGCCGCTCGGAGGGCACGGAGGACAGCACGTCGACCCCCGGCCCGGACTGCAGCACCGCGGGGGCGCGGATGAACACGGCATCCACCGGATCGTCGGAGACCGCCGGGACGGAGAGCCGCGTCTCGAAGGAGTCGACCTGTGAGCCGAAGGCATTGCGCTGCACGGTGATGTCGAGCCCGCCCAGGCTCTGCTGGCCGGTGATCGGGTTGGCGATCCGGTCGGCGAGCATGATCATGCCGGCGCAGGTGCCGTAGACGGGCAGGCCGTCGTCGATCGCCGCGCGCACCGCCGGGGCCAGTCCCAGCAACCGGGAGAGCTTGTCCATCACGGAGGACTCCCCGCCCGGGATGACCAGGCCGTCGAGTCCCGCCAGGTCCCCGGCGGCGCGCACCAGGGTCGTCCGCGCGCCGAGGGCCGCGAGCACGCGCTCGTGCTCGCGCACGTCCCCCTGCAGGGCGAACACCCCGATCGTCGGCCCGCTGGCTGCCCCGGGCGTCGTCGGCCCTGCGCTCACCAGCCGCGTTCGGCCAGGCGGTGCGGGGCGGGCAGGTCGGCCACGTTGATGCCCACCATCGCCTCGCCCAGGCCGCGGGATGCGTCGGCGACCGCGGCGGCGTCGTTGAACTGGGCCGTGGCCCGCACGATCGCCGCGGCCCGGGCCTCCGGGTTGCCGGACTTGAAGATGCCCGATCCCACGAACACGCCGTCCGCGCCGAGCTGCATCATCAGTGCGGCGTCGGCCGGGGTGGCCACGCCACCGGCGGTGAACAGCACCACGGGCAGCTTGCCCTCGCGGGCGACCTCGGCGACCAGCTCGTAGGGGGCCTGCAGCTCCTTGGCGGCCACGTACAGCTCATCCCGGCTCAGCGCCGAGAGCTTGGCGATCTCGCCGCGGATGGTGCGGATGTGCTTGACGGCCTCGGACACGTCCCCGGTACCGGCCTCGCCCTTGGAGCGGATCATGGCCGCGCCCTCGGTGATGCGGCGCAGGGCCTCGCCGAGGTTGGTGGCGCCGCAGACGAACGGCACGGTGAAGTCCCACTTGTCGATGTGGTTGACGTAGTCCGCCGGGGAGAGCACCTCGGACTCGTCGATGTAGTCGACCTTCAGGGCCTCGAGGACCTGGGCCTCCACGAAGTGGCCGATCCGGGCCTTGGCCATCACCGGGATCGAGACCGACTCGACGATCTGGTCGATCAGGTCCGGGTCGGACATGCGGGCCACGCCGCCCTGGGCGCGGATGTCCGCGGGGACGCGCTCGAGGGCCATGACGGCCACGGCGCCGGCGTCCTCGGCGATCTTCGCCTGCTCGGCGGTGACCACGTCCATGATCACCCCGCCCTTGAGCATGTCCGCCAGGCCGCGCTTCACCCGGGCGGTGCCGGTGCGGGGCGAGCCCTGGCCGGAGTCCTCGATGGTCCCGGGGGTGGGGTCGGCGGGGTTGGAGGTGTAGGAGACGGCGGACGACTCGGTGGTGTTGGACATCTGTTTCCTTTACGGGGGGTGTGGGTGGAGTCTGCCGCCCAGGACGGGGCAGCGGGTCGGGATGGTCGGTCAGGCGTTCCAGAGGCCGTAGGAGTCGGCCAGGTCGGCGATCTTCTGGGCGCGGGCCAGTCGCGGCAGGTACGAGCCGTCGCCCACGGAGGCCCCGGCCTGGTGTGCCTGCAGCATCTCCACGGCCCAGGAGACCTCGTCCTCGGACGGGGACAGGGCGCGGTTGATGGAGTCGACCTGGTCCCGGTTGAGGCAGAGGCGGCCGGTCATGCCCATCGAGGCCGTGGTCCTGGAGGTGCTGACCACGGTCTCCTCGCTGTCGGCCACCGCCGGGGGCCCGTCGATCGCACCGGGCAGCTTGCCCACGCGGGAGGCGATGACCAGCCGCGAGCGAGCATAGGCCATGGCCACCGGGTCGTCGGAGATGCCGGTGTCCTTGCGGAAGTCGTTGGTGCCGAAGGCGAGCCGGAAGGTGCCGGGGGCGCGGGCCACCGCCGTCGCGTTCTCCAGGCCCAGGGCCGTCTCGATCAGGGCGATCACGGGGGTGCCGGCCCGCATCCGCATGGCCGTGAGGGTGACCTGCTCGGGCTCCTCGGCCATGGCCAGCATGACCCCGCGCAGTCCCGGGGCGCCGGAGAGGGCCTCGAGGTCCTTCGGCCACTCATCGGTGTCGATGCCGTTGATCCTGACCCAGGCGTCCATGCCACCGTTGAGCGCCTCCACCACCGACTGCCGGGCGGCGTCCTTCTTCCCGTCCGGCACGGCCGCCTCGAGGTCGAACAGGACCGAGTCCGCCTCCGAGGCCAGTCCGGGCGCGAAGTCCTCCGGCCGGGCTGCGTTCACCAGCAGCCAGGACCGGCTCAGCTTGGCGGGCAGGGCAGCAGCTCGTCGGTTACGCAGGGGCATGGCCTCCAGCCTACCGCCGCCGCAGGTTACTCACCCGTGTTCGGCGTCATGGGCGCCGGTAGGCTTCGGGCCATGGCCGATGAGATCCCGATGCTGTCCCGCAGCGCCACCCACGGCCCCCTGCCGGAGGACGAGCTCGCCATCCTGCGGCGCATCCCCGGGCTGGGCCCGGAGCGGGGAGCACCGCAGACGTCGGCGCCGGGGTCAGACCAGGGTTCAGTCCGGGATCCAGACCCGGGAGCGGAGCAGATTCCCGGGCCCGGTGCGGTCCAGGGCCCGACCCCAGACGCGACCGTGGTGCTCGACGGCACCACGGTGCGGCTCGGCCCGGCGGCGACGGCGGCGGTGCTGGACCTGCTGGACCGCCTCGCCTCGGGCGGCCAGGTCTCCGTGGCGGAACAGGACCGCTGGCTGAACACCTCGCAGGCGGCCCGGCTGGCCGGGGTCTCGAACACCTACCTGCGCCAGCTGGCCGATCGCGGCGAGATCCCCGTCACCTACCGCGGCACCCACCGCCGGGTCCATCCGGACGACGTCCTGGCCTGGGTGCGCCGCCGCGAGGAGGCCCGCCCCGCCGAGGCAGGGCAGGGCGCAGACGCCCGAAGGACGGACGACCAGACGCGGGACTGACCGTCCGCGCAGGTCAGCACGGGCTCGGCGACGAGGCCCGGGATTCGGCCCGCACCGTGGGCCGGAACGCACCCGCGCCGGTGATTCCGCCGACGGCGGACGGGCCCCTCCCTGCGCGGTGGGAGGCCTTGGCCAGGGGGCCTCGGCATGAGAGGATTGATTTCTCAACAAAGTTTCCGCCGGCCACCGGCCCGCGGTACAGAGTCTGGCGAGAAAGCCGGTCTACTCATCCCCCCTCCGAGGGCCGGATCGCCGCCAGACCGGCCGGGGCCCACCCCGTTCTTGGGCCCCGGCCACCTACTTTCCCGTGCCGTGCCCCGCGCCGGAGTACGATGGTCGGGTCATCCCGCGGACGCCTGACCACCCGGCCCGCGACCGTCCGCAGCACAGGAGTCCCATGAGCGCGTGCCGACCCCGGCGCCCCGTCGCGATCGCACTGGGCGCCGTGACGGCCGCCGTCGCCCTGGCCGGCTGCACCATCTTCCCCCGCCCCGCCGAGTCACCGGCCGGTGGTGACGGCGCCCTGCCGACCACCTCCGCCGAGGGCTACGTGGAGTTGCCGCTGTACTTCGTGGCGCTGAACGGAGACTTCCCGCCGAACACGACCGGACGCGACGTCGCCTGCCAGGACCTGCTGGTGCGTGTCACCTCCGTGCCGGTCCAGACGGAGGATCCCGTGGCCTCGGCCATCGGGTTCCTGCTCACCGACGAGCAGTACAGCCACGGGGACCCGGCCGTCACGAACTCCCTCGACCCCTCCGAGGACGGCCTCGCCTACGGGTCCCACCGCATCGAGGGGGACACCGTGGTGCTGGAGCTGACCGGGGACCTGGTCAGCCGCAGCCAGTGCGAGTCCTTCCGCATCCGCGCCCAGCTCGACCAGACGGCCGCCGCGGCCGCCGGGGTGCCGAACGCGGAGGTCTACGTGGACGGGGTACTGATCGAGGAACTGCTCGGTCTCACTCCCCTGGAGCTCGGCGAGGAGATCACGACCCCGCCCCAGGACGCGGAACCGACCGACGAGATCACCGAGGGCATGGGCGCCACCGGTTCCTGACCCGACCGGGCCCTTCTCTCCGGAGCCGTGACGTTGCTAGCATCGGCCCCGTGATGGATCCTTCAGCGTTCCTTTCAGACCGAGCCCGGGGCGTGCGCCAGTCCGCCGTGCGCGACGTGTTCGACCTGGCCATGTCTCCCGGGCTGGTCTCCCTGGCCGGCGGCAATCCCTGGCTGGACGACCTCCCGCTGGACGAGCTGGGACGCGTCGCCGACGAGCTGGTCTCCCGCCAGGGCCACCTCTCCCTGCAGTACGGGGCGGGCCAGGGTACCGCGGAGCTCCGGGACGCCGCCTGTTCGGTGATGGCCGCGGACGGCATCGAGGGCGCGGACCCCGAGCTCGTCGTCGTGACCCCCGGATCCCAGGCCGGGATCGACACCGCGGCGCGGATGCTCGGGAACCCGGGCGACGTCGTCGTGGTGGAGGACCCGACCTTCGTGGGCGCGCTGAACACCTTCAACACCTGGCAGCTGGACGCCGCCACCACCCCGACGGACGAGGAGGGGCTGATCCCCGCGTTCCTGCGCCAGACCCTGCAGCGGCTGCGCGCCGAGGGCCGCCGGGTGGCGTTCCTGTACACGATCCCCTCCTACGCCAACCCCTCCGGTGCGCTCATGCCCGCGGCCCGGCGGGACGAGGTGGCGCGGATCTGCCGCGAGGAGGGCGTGCTGATCGTGGAGGACAATCCCTACGGCCAGCTCGGCTTCGAGGACGCCCCCGTCCCGCCCATCGCGGCGGCGCACCGGGACCAGGTCCTCTACCTCGGCACCGCTTCCAAGATCTTCTCCCCCGGCGTGCGCATCGGCTGGGCACTGGTGCCGCCGGCGCTGCTGCGCGAGTTCTACCTCTCCGCAGAGTCGGCGTACATCTGCCCCTCGGTGCCCAGCCAGATGCTCGCCACGGCCTTCCTCACCCGCTTCGACTGGCAGGGCCACGTCTCCCGCTGCGCCGTCGAGTACGCCCGGCGTTGCGACGCCCTGGTGGACTCCATGGAGGAGTCGCTGGACCCGCGGATCATGTACGCCCGGCCCGGCGGCGGCTTCTTCGTCTGGGCCCGCATGCCGGACGGCATCGACACCCTGCCGCTGATGCACACCGCCGCGGAGGCCGGCGTCGTCTTCGTGCCCGGCGCGGCGTTCACGCCCGACGCCGGCTCGAACCCGCACTTCCGGCTCGCCTTCTCTTTCGTGGCCCCGGAGGTGCTGCGCGAGGGCATGCGCCGGCTGGCGCCGGTGCTCAACGCGGCCCTCTAGCCCGGTGGCTGGACGGACCCGGCGGACCGCGGGCAGCGCCGGGCCGGACTCTTACCTATCCTCATAGTGGCTTTCCGTGGGCGGGCGGTTACAGTGGAGCGGACCGGACCGGCTGCCCCAGCAGGAAGGACCCACGCCATGTCCCTGCGCAATGCGCTGCTGGCCCTGCTCATCGTCGAGCCCATGACCGGCTACGACCTCGCCAAGCGGTTCGGCTCCTCGGTGGGCAACGTCTGGCACGCCCCGGACTCCCAGATCTACCCGGAGCTTCGGCGGATGACCCAGGACGGCCTGCTCGAGGCCGAGGAGGTCCCGTTCGGGCGCAAGGGCCGCAAGATCGCCTACACCATCACGGACGCCGGGCGGGAGTCCTTCCGGGAGTGGATGGACTCGGACCTGCAGTGGGCCCGGGACCGTGACCCCATGCACCTGCGGGCCGCCTACTTCGAGTTCGCCCGCCCGGAGCGGGCCCGCGCCCAGCTGGAGGCCTACCGCGAGCACACCCGGCAGATCCAGGCGGCCTGGCAGCAGCAGATCGACGAGATCGATGCCGGTACCTCCGAGACCCTGGCGCGCCGCCTGCGGACCGTGCCGCCGGAGGAGCACCACCGCACCGCGGCGTTCAAGCGGTACACCTACGAGGGGTTGGTCGCCCGGGCCGAGACGGAGATCGCCTGGGCCGAGCGGGGACTGAGGCTCCTCGAGGAACTGTATCCCCAGGCACTGTCCCAGGAGTCCTCCGCCGGCACCCCGGCCTGAACGGGTCAGATCGGGTCAGGAGGTGAGAGTCCCTGCCGGGACGTGGACCGCCAGGGGTCCCCGCCTCAGCCCCCGTAGCGGCGGCGCAGGTCCGGCTTGCGGATCTTGCCCGAGGCGGTGCGGGGCATCTCGTCGGCGAACACCACGGACTTGGGGATCTTGTACCGGGCGAGCCTGCCGTCCAGGTGCCGGATCACCTCGTCCCCGGTCAGCTCGTGGCCTTCCCGGACCACCACCACCGCGCGCGGCACCTCGCCCCACCGCTCGTCCGGGACACCGATCACGGCCACCGCCGCGACGGCCTCCAGCTGGGCGATCTCCTGCTCCACCTGCGCCGGGTAGATGTTCTCCCCACCGGAGATGATCATGTCCTTGAGCCGGTCCGAGATGAACAGGAACCCGTCCTCGTCCCGGTAGCCCATGTCCCCCGTCTTCAGCCAGGTGCCGTCCTCGGCCTGCTCGAAGGACTCGGCTGTCGCGTCGGGCCGGTTCCAGTAGGCCGTGATGACATTGGGGCCCTGGACCTGGATCTCCCCCACCTCCCCGGGTGGACACACCCGGCCGAGCGGATCGACCACGCGCACCGCGGTGTGGAAGTGCGGCAGCCCGCCGGAACCCTGTTTCGCACGCGAGTAGTGCGCCGGCAGGACCGTGGCGCCGGGCGAGGTCTCGGTCATGCCGTAGCCCATGGCGATGGACAACCCGCGCTCCTCGTAGGCATCCAGCACCCGCGTCGGCACGGCGGACCCCCCGCAGGTCAGGATCCGGACCGAGGACAGGTCGGTGGTGTCCCAGTCGGGGTGCTCGGCCAGCAGTTGGTACGTGGTGGGCACCCCGGCCATGCTGGTGATCCGGTGCCTCTCGATCAGGTCGAGGACCCGCCCGGGCTCGAACCGCGGTTCCAGCACGAGGGTCCCGCCCTTGAGCAGCGTGGGCAGCGCCCCCATGCCGAGGGAGGCCACGTGGAACATCGGGGCGATCATCAGGGCCCGGGTCTCGCTGGTCACGTCCAGGTCGGTGAGCACGTTGAAGGCATTCCACGTCAGGTTGCCGTGCGTGAGCATGGCGCCCTTCGGCTTGCCCGTGGTCCCGGAGGTGTAGAGGATCAGCGCAAGGTCATCCAGGTCCACCGCCACGTCCGGGCGCACTGGATCGCCCGAGGCCAGGAGTTCCTCGTAGTCGAGGGCCTCCAGGTCCCCGTCCCGGCGCTCGACGGCGGCCGGCGGGCCGTCCTGGACGGTCGCCAGGGTTCCGATGCCCGTCCCGCGGCTTCCGGCGACGGCCAGCGGTTCCAGCGTGGCCGAGGCGATCAGGACCGTGGCTCCGGAGTCCTCCAGGGCGAAGGCGATCTCCGGTGGGGCCAGGCGGGTGTTCAGGGGCACGAAGACGGCGCCCAGGGAACCGGTTGCGAACAGGGTCTCCAGGAACGAGGGGTGGTTCTCGCCGAGGTAGGCCACGCGGTCACCGCGCTGCACGCCGCGGGCGGCCAGCGCGTTCGCCAACCGGTCGATGCGCTCCGCCCACTCGTCATAGGCCAGTTCGCCGGCGGCGCTGACCACGGCGGTGCGCCCGGCGGACTTCACGCGCCTGCGGTGGATCCAGTCACCGATTCCGCGGTTGAACATTCCCGACTCCTCTGCAGCTTGACGTGCCTGTTCACACTCCCCTCAGTGTGGAACATTTAGTTGAGCAATTCAATAGTTATTAGGGGCATGTAAGCGCCTCGACCCACCCGGGACACCGCGGTGCGGGCAGACCACCCCGGTGGCCGAGGCCGGGACCGGGGGAGGACTGCCCGCACCGTCAGGATGGGCCGCCGTGGCCGGGTTACTGACCCGCGCCCTCGACGATCAGGTCGTCGGTCTCCGGGGCCTCCTTGATCAACTCGTTCTCGAGGGAGATCTCGGCGATCCGCTCCAGCGAGGCGGTGTTGTGCAGTTGCGGGAACAAGGGCATGACCATCTCCGCGATGACGCCCTCCTCGAGGGAGGTGTAGCTCGGCAGGATCGCCTTGGCCGCCTCCGGGTTGTCGGTCGCGTACTGCTGGGACTCCTTCATGGCGGCGGTGAAC
>JAPFFX010000167.1 GCA_026645375.1 Citricoccus sp. WCRC_4
CTCGTCATGGCGGCGTTCATGATCCCCGGCGGCAAGCTCACCGTCCGGTACGGGCGCAAGCGGTGCTTCATCGCCGGCCTCATCGTGTACGGCATCGGTGCGCTGGTCAGCGCGGTATCACCCGGACTGGGCGTGCTCATCCTCGGCAACTCCATCCTCGAGGGCATCGGTACCGCGCTGCTGATCCCGCCCGTCTACATCCTCGCGACGCTGTACTTCACCGAGCTGACCTCGAGGGCGCGCGCATTCGGCATCATCAGTGCCATGGCCGGTGTCGGCGCCGCGGCGGGACCGCTGATCGGTGGCGCCATCACCAGCTTCATCAGCTGGCGGGCCGCTTTCGTCTTCCAGGCGCTGATCATCGTGGTCATCGTGTTGCTGAGCCGCCGGCTCGTGGACCCCCTGCCTGCCGACCCGTCCCGGCCGTTCGACACAGCCGGCGCGGCGACGTCCGCCGGCGGGCTCATCCTCATCGTCGCGGGCATCCTGGCCGCCGACGACAACGGCTGGCTCATGATCGTCCTGCTCGTGGCCGGCGCCCTGCTGCTGACCCTGTTCTTCGCGATGGGCCGGGCCAAGGAACGGGCAGGGAAGGAGCCCCTGCTCTCGAGCGCCATGTTCCGCAACCGCACCGCCAACCTGGGGATGATCACCCAAAACCTCCAATGGCTCATCCTCATGGGCGTCTCATTCACGGCCGCGGCCTACCTCCAGGTGGTCCGGGGCTACGGCGCGATCGAGTCCGGAGTGATCTTCACGTTCGCGACCCTCGGGATCCTGCTGTCCTCGATCGGCGCCCAACGCTTCGCGGAGCGCCGGCCCCAACGGACCCTGATCATCGCCGGCTTCGCCATCACCGTCGTCGGTATCGGCCTCCTGATCATCATGGTCGACGTCTCCCCCAGCGCCTGGGCGTTCGCCCCGGGACTCTTCCTTATCGGATTCGGACTCGGTGGCATGCTGACACCCTCGGTGAACATCGTCCAGTCCTCCTTCCCCGACGACCTCCAGGGGGAAATCTCCGGACTGTCCCGGAGCGTGTCGAACCTCGGCTCTTCCCTCGGCACCGCGATCGCCGGCACCATCCTCGTCGCGGGCCTGTCCACCGGCGCCTACGCCACCGCCCTGATCGTGCTCGCCGCCATCGGCCTGATCGGCCTCGGGGCCGCAACGCTGCTGCCGCGCACACCCGCCCCGAGGGGTACCGGTGACCCATCGGTCGCGCCGGCCTGAGCAGGCGGTGCGGACCGTTAACTTCTCCTCGATATCCCCGCCCTCGGAGCCCAGAGCGTCGCCTGGGCCTGCTGAAGGTTCATTTTTTCTTTATCGCGGTTGTTCAGTGGTGGGGTCACAACCGGGTGATTCCATTGCCGATCAGGGCAACCCCGATGATCAGCATGACCACGACGGCGACGACGGGACTGTTTTCGTTGAGCCAGTGCTGGGCCGAGAGCAGCCAGCCCTTCGTCTTGTCCGGCGCCATCAGCGTGGCGATGACAGGCCCCGCGACGGTGGTGGCGGAGATGATCGTGTAGACACCGATCACGATCGCGCCCTGGGCGATGTTCACGTCGTCGGCGCGGATGACCAAGCCGGTTGCTGCTGCCAGCAGAACGGCCTTGGGGCGCAGGTTCAACGCACAGGCGAAGCCGAATGATGCCCACGGGCCGAGCGAACTGACGGCTCGCCGCCAGCTTGGCTCCCGGGCTGCGGCCGGTGGAGCCTGGCGCCAGGTGATTGCTGCCAGGGTCATGATCGCCGCGCCGATCACGATCTCTGTGATCCCGAGGGCCACCTGTGGATGGCGTGGCGTCGGGATGGTCTGCGCCAACAGCGTGAAGCCGGTGACGACCGCTGCCAGTCCGAGGACCCAGCCGATCAGGAAGGGCACCGCCGAGCGGACCCGGTTGGGAGAGAGCAGGATGAGCACGATCGCCATGATCGGGACGGAGCTGAGGGCAACAGCGACGGCGAGGGGCAAAACATGCCCGATGGCTGGCCACATGGTTACTCAAGGGCGGAGGTGAGCCGGGCGAATCCGTTGAGGGCGGCGGCGCGCAGCGGTTGCGGCTCCATTGCGCCGACGATAGCGGGCAGGCCGATGCGCTACATCACCCGATCAGGATGATGACCGGCCGGGGCGGCTCTACCTACTCGGGTGATACCCCATGTGGGCTTGGCCCGAATTCACCTGCACGGCCTCGTCCAGGCCCTTGCCGCCCAGATAGTCCAGCAGCAGGTCGGCATCAGCTGCGACCTGTGCGTTCACTGGGCTGTTCATGGTGGCCAACGCACCGGGGCCGGGAGGCTTGACGCGCTTGCAGATCTACTGCGGGGCCGCCGGTGAGGTCTGCCGCGACGGTGGGGGCTCCCCGCCGTCCGTGCCGGAGGGCAGGCAGCGTGCCTAGGATCCGGGGCCGCTTCAGGGGGTTGCACTTTCGGGGGCCCAGGCGGTGACCTCGGGATGTTCGTGGAAGCGATACCCCTGGCCGCGCACCGTGCGCACAGTACTAGAGAACCGGCCCAGTTTGGTGCGCAGCCGGCGGATGTGCACATCGATCGTCCGCTCACCCGGTATCTGGTCGGTCTTCCTCCACAGGCAGTCCAGCAGTTCCTCGCGCCCCACAGCCCGGTCGTGGTGCTCCACGAGGTAGTGCAGGATCTCGAACTCCTTCAAGGCCAGATTCAGGCCCTCCCCGTCCAACCGCACGTCTTGACGGTCCGGGTCGATGACGACACCGGGTTGGCCGGTGGAGACCCGGGTCAGAACCCGCAGCAGGTCCGGGCGCGGACCTGGCGGGAGGGTCGGATCACCGAATACCTGGCGGACGTCCTCCAGGCCTGAGACCGGCGCGCCGGCCGGGGCGATCGCCACGGCCGCGGCGCACTGCGACCCGGACACGACGGACTCGACGTAGTGGCGCAGCTCGGTGGCCAGCCGCCTGAGCGAGGTGCCGGCAGCCGAGGCCGCGGACTCATCCATGCTGATGTAGACCACGAAGCCGCGCGCCTCGGTCTCCACGGCCACCGACTGCCAGCCCGGCAGCCCACGGGGGGCCAGGGCCCCGCCCGGGGCGGCGCCGCCGTGGCTACGTCCCCGGGCAGCATGGGATGGGGAGGCGCGGTCTCGGGTGGTGCCAGTGGAAACGTGGACGTGCCCCTGGGCGGTGGTGGTCATGGCGATGAATCCTTGAAGTCGCTCTCCCGGGTGGTGCGGGACCGGCGGGTCGGATAGGGCCACGATTGTCGCCGCCGGCCACACCAAGGACGGAGGCCGGCTCGGCCCTGGCCTCGACGCGATCGCCGGACGGTCAGAACCCGAATCGGTGGGGGCGGTTGAAGAGGCTCGGATAACCAGTGTCTGAAATTCCGCACGTGTAATGCAAATATGGGTCGCGCTATCTCACCATGCAAGACCCGGCGTCCATCATGTGGTTCGAATCCCGCCGCCGGCCTTGCTTCACGGTGGCCAGCACTCCCCTGAGCAGCCGACGCCGTTCACGGCCAGTCCGATGGC
>JAPFFX010000054.1 GCA_026645375.1 Citricoccus sp. WCRC_4
TGACTTCTGGATGGCGATCAGCCATGGTTCGATCCTGTCCCAAAGCCGGCGGAGGGTGAAGACGTCGTGCCCCCGGTGGTCCAGGAAGATACGGAGGATTCGTCTCCGTGCTTGAAGCCGAGGCGACCATCTCCTCAAGGAAGTGCCGCATTCGCCAGTCCAGGCCGCGGGCAGCCAGGTGCCCAGCGGCGACGATCCCACCGACCCACCTAGACACCATCGGACAGTGAACTGTCCGTGGTGTCGTCCTGGTAGGACAGGCGTGAGCGCCAGGACATCAGTCCGGCTTCGAACGCGGATGATCTTCCAGCTTCCGTCCACCACCGGTCCGGCTGCACCGACCTCGATGGGGATGGCGTACAGTCACACGATGCGGACGAAGGAGAGGCCCATCATCCTCGCACGCGGTGCTACTACCGCCCTGTTCAGCGCTGCAGGCCTGGCCATCGGCGTTGGTTTCGCCGCCCTCGGTGCCCTACGGCGGAACCGTCCCATCCATTCCGTGGGCACGGTCGTTCCCGGCAAACTCGTGATCAACACCCCGGGTGCCATTGGCGCTACGCTCTTCGACACCGCCGGGGAAACACCCCTGATCGCACGACTCTCACGCTCCTTGTCCTGGCCGGTGGACCTTCCCGACGTCCTGGGGGTGGCTCTCCGGATCCCCGGCGCCGGGCCGAACGGCGGCGCGGCGGATTTGCTCTTCGCCTCCACCGGCACGGGCCGGATCACCCGATACATCCTGCATTTCCACTGGGCGGAGGCCAGCGGCCCGTTGACCACTATGTTTCCCCTGACAGGAGCTAGAGGGAACATCGTCTTCCGGCTGGATCCGGAGTCCCGCGTCGACTACCGGTTGGCTTACTCCAGGAACTCCGGGCCCTGGATTCCCCTGGGCTGGGTCTCGCTGGACGCGCCTCGCGAATCGGGCCAGCGCTCGAACAACCCTGCCGGACCCGACGATGCGCAGTTGCGATTCCGACCCGTCGGGCAGCCGCTCGACGGGCTCACCACGCCAACGTGGCTCCGTGCGGCTCGCTCCCCCGCCTACAGTCTTGCCCGCTTCACCGGGCGCACCCCACCCGGATCCTCCTGACGCGAATGCGGGATTCGGTATATCCGTTCCGCGGAGACATTCGATAACACCACGAGCGCCCATCCGATGCATCCGCGGGGCATCGACATAGACATCGTCTCGAAGGCCCCAGCCAAGAAGCCTGATGACGCACAGTAGATGGTTCATAGTTCTTGGGACGGGTACATGGTGCGTGCTCCCCGATCGGGCGAAGATCCGCGAGCCTGGTCGATCCATCCAGGGAGTTGTACACGCGGTCCCTTAATCGGCAGCGATGGACGGTCGGGACTGAGAGGCTTTTTGCTGTTCTCTGGCAGGGCCGGGGCTGTGGGATGAGGCGTCTCGTGCGGACAGGCGTCGGGGTGGACTGCGGCCCCGAGTCCGTGAGGGAGATCGGGGCCGCAGGCGTTCGATGCACCGGTGGATGATGCCGGTCCACTACCGGGCTACTTAAGGCCGGGAGGCAGGTCCTGGGCGAGTCCTTTGGGCTCAGACGGTGGCGATGGCCTGCCGGCCCTGGATGGCGGAGGAGCCGAGATCGCTGGTGGGCAGCGCGGCGCCCCCGGTCACTGCCGCGGTCCAGGCCTCGGTGGTGGCCACGGCGGCGAAGTTGGAGTGCAGCAGCACCATCAGGGCCTCGTGCAGCTGCTGGGCGGTGACGCTGCCGGCCGCGTTGGCCAGGTGCACGGCTCCGGTGGCGTCGGAGAGGACCTCCACGGCCACCCCCAGCGGCTCGGCGTCGGCGGCGGTGCCCAGCACGCAGTTGTTGGTCATGTATCCCACCAGGGTGATGGTGTCCACGCCCTGCTCACGCACCCACTCGGTCAGGCCGGTGCCGGCGAACACGCTGGCATAGGACTTGGTGACGCGCTTGGCCGAGGAGTCCACGGCGGCCTCCACGTCGGGGTGGACCTCCCACCCCTCGGACCCGGCGGCGAACACCGGGGCCCCCGCGGGATACTCGTGCTGGATGACGGCCACCGGCATCCCGGCCTGCTGGGCCGTGGTGATGGTGCCCACGATGCGGACCAGGGAGTCCTCGCGGGGCGGGTACTGGATGGCCAACGGGCCCTCGGCATCGAAGTAATCGTTCTGCACGTCGACGATGATCAGGGCACGGCGTGGGCTGGTCATGGAGAATCCTCCTGGATCGGGTGCGGCCACATCGGCCGGCCGGATGGGTACGCCGTCTAGCCTCGCGCAGGGACTGGACGTATCGTGAGTGGCATATCAGCACACCTTCGATGAGATCGGGCCAAGCATGCGGATCGCCGTGCACGCCTTCGAGGGGATCACCCTGTTCCACCTCGCCGCTCCCCTGCTGGTCTTCGGCGAGGTCGCCCGCCAGCACCTGGCGGAAGACTGGACCACGGTCGTCTTCACCGACGACGGCGGCCCGGTCCGCACCGCGGAGGGTGTCCTCCTGGACGAAATGGCCGGCCCGGACGCCGCCGCGGCGGCGGACCTGCTGGTGCTGCCGTCCTGGCCGGCGGACTCCCCGCCGGTGCCCGAGCCGCTGGTCGACCTGGTGCGCGGGGCGCACGAGCGGGGTGCCGTCGTCGCCGGGCTATGCCTGGGCGCCGTCCCGGTGGCCGCCAGCGGCGTGCTGGACGGGCGCGCGGCCGTGACGCACTGGGCCGGTGCTGCGGATTTGGCCCGGGCTTATCCCGAGGTGCCCGTGCAGCCGGCGGCCCTCTACCTCGACCACGGGGACGTGCTCACCTCGGCCGGGACGGCCTCGGCCCTGGATGCCTGCCTGCACATCGTGCGCACCCGGCTAGGCTCGGCCGCGGCGGCACAAGTGGCCCGGCACCTGGTCATCGCCCCGCACCGGGAGGGCGACCAGGCCCAGTACATCGACCGGCCCCTTCCCGGGCAGGACGGCACCGGACCGGTGGCCGAGGCCATGACCTGGGCCCTGGAGCACCTGGACGAGCCGCTGGACGTCGCCTCGATGGCCGCCCACGCCCACATGAGCACCCGCAACTTCACCCGCCGCTTCCGTGAGACCACCGGGACCAGTCCCGCCAAGTGGCTGCTGGCCCGCCGCCTGGATGACGCCCGGCGCCTGCTGGAGACCACCGAGTGGGGTATCGCCCGCATCGCCTCCGCCTGCGGCTTCGCCAGCCCCGTCACCTTCCGGCAGAACTTCACGGCCGCCTACGCCACCACCCCCACCTCCTACCGACTCCGATTCAAGTCGTAATCGTCCAGGAGTGTCGGGTCGGGCATAGCCGCCCCCCTCCCCGAGTTGGCTGACGATGTGGTGTTCGGCCAACGGACGGGTCCAGACCCGGACCTGTCGTGACCATCACTCGTGGTCCCCCCAGGGCTCGAATCCTGGTCCTGGGTCGTGGCTGTTGAGGCAGGAAAAGACCCCGCCTGGGGGTGATGATGAGGGGGCCATCACCCCCGGCGGGGTCTTCTCATGGGTGAGTGAGCGGCCGTCGAGACTCCAGCCTCGGGTCGTGTGGGGTCAGTGGGTCAGGGCGGGGATCCTGCCGCGCATGGCCGCTTCGGTGTTCTCCTGGGCGCGGGTGTTCTCCAGGGTGGTGTGGATCAGGTGCCGGGGGATGACGACGATGCCGTCGCTGTCACCGAGGATCGCGTCCCCGGGGTTGCAGACGACGTTGCCACAGGCCACCGGGGTCCCGATCACTCCGGGTCCGTACTTGAACGGACCGGCCGGGCTCACCCCGCGGGCGATGCACAGCTCGCCGAGGAAGTCGCCGAAGCAGGCCCGGTTGGTGTCGCTGTTGGCGTTGATGACCAGCACGTCGCCGGGGTGGGCGTCGGCGAGGGCGCGGTGGATGGCGAGGCTGTCGCCTGCGCGGGTCTGGATGGGCAGCACGGTGCCGGCGGTGATGATCATCGGTGGGTTCTTTCGTCAGCGGGCCCGAGGACGCTGGGCCGTTGGGGTCAGGTGTAGGAGGGCGCCGGGATGCCGTTGATGGCGGTATCCGGGCGCTCACCGGTCAGGGCCTGACGGATGGCGACCAGGGCGTGCGTGCCGGCGGCAAGATGACCTGCTCGGCGGTGGCGGGCCGGGCGCCGGCGGCGACGATCACCGCGTCGGGCACGTAGGGGTCGTGGACCACGGAGTGCATGCCGAAGCCGCGGCCGATGCCGGCCACCATGCGGGCGATGTTGCCGAAGCCCAGCAGCCCCAGGGTGCGCCCGTGCAGTTCGAAGCCGTTCATCCTCGGCTTGAGCTCGGCCCAGTGGCCGGCGGCGGTGCCGGCGGCACCGGCAGG
>JAPFFX010000120.1 GCA_026645375.1 Citricoccus sp. WCRC_4
GGGCATGACCATCTCCGCGATGACGCCCTCCTCGAGGGAGGTGTAGCTCGGCAGGATCGCCTTGGCCGCCTCCGGGTTGTCGGTCGCGTACTGCTGGGACTCCTTCATGGCGGCGGTGAACTTCTCCACCAGGTCCGGGTCCTCGGCGATCAGCTGGTCGGTGGTGAAGTACCCGGCGATCGAGAGATCCTCCACCGGCTCGGCGAACTGGCCGTAGATCACCCGGGCACCGGCCTGCTTGGCGATCGTCACGAAGGGCTCGCTCGCCGCCATGGCGTCCACGTTGCCGGACTCCAGCTGGGCGAGCATGTCCGGGAAGCCCATCTCCACGAACTCCACGCCGTCCGGGTCCCCACCGGCCTGGGTGACGCCCGCGGAGACGGTGGAGTCCATGATGTTGTTCAGCGTGTTCACGGCCACCCGCTGGCCCTGGACGTCCTCGATGGACTGGATCTCCGAGTCCTCCAGGACGAGGACGCCGGCGGCGTCCGCGTCCGGCACACCGGTGGACTGCGGTCCGGTGGCCACCAGCTTCAGCGGCAGGCCGGCGTCGCGCCCGACGATCAGCGAGGTGACGTTGGAGAAGCCGAACTCCATCTGCCCGGACTGCACGGCCGGCACGATCGCCGCCCCGCCCTGCGCCTGGGTCAGGGTGACGTCGAGCCCGTGCTTCTCGAAGATGCCCTCGTCGACGCCCAGGTAGATCGGCGCGACGTCCACGATCGGGATGACGCCCACCTCGATCTGGGTAAGGTCCCCGGACGCGCCCCCGGAGGGCTCGGCGCCCGTGGCCCCCTCGCCGGCCGGCGTGGTGGTGCCGCCATCGGTGGGCGACCCGGAACCGCAGGCGGTCAGGGCCAACAGGGCGGCCGCCGAGACGGCGGTCAGGCGCAGCGGCCTCCTGGCTCTCCGGCGAGGGGAGGGCGCGATGGCCGTCACTGGCGCACCATCTCCTCGACGGACGGCGCCTCGTCGATGAGCCCGCCCTCCACGGAGAGCTCGATGACCCGTTCGAGCGACTCGATGTCGTGCTCCTGCGGGAAGCGCGGCATGGTCAGCTGCTCGATCACGTCCGGCTCCAGGGAGGTGTACTCGGGGAGGATGGCCTTGGCCGCGTCCGGGTTGTCCGTGGCGTACTGCTGGGACTCCTTCATGGCGGCCACGAAGGCATCCACCAGCTCGGGGTCCTGCTCGATCATCTGGTCCGTGGTGAAGTAGCCGGCGACCGACAGGTCCGGGATCGGGTCCGCGTACTGGGCGAAGATCCGGCGCGCACCGGCGGCCTCGGCGATGGTCACGAAGGGCTCCACGGCGCCGATGGCGTCCACGTTGCCGGCCTCCAGCTGTCCCACCATGTCCGGGAAGGCCATCTCCACGTACTCGATGGTCTCGGCATTCCCGCCGTCCTGGCGGATCCCCTCGGAGATCACGGTGTCGTTGATGTTGTTCAGCGTGTTGACGGCGATGCGCTTGTCGTCGAGGTCGGCGGCGGTCTTCACGTCCGAGTCCTCGGGGACCATCACGGCGGCGAAGTCGTCCTCGGAGTCACCGGTGGTCTGCGGTCCGGTGGCCACCAGCTTCAGCGGCAGCCCCTGGGCACGGCCGATGGCCAGCGAGGTGACGTTGGAGAAGCCGAAGTCCATCTGCCCGGACTGAACGGCCGGCACGATCGCCGCCCCGCCCTGGGCCAGGGTCAGGGTGACGTCGAGGCCGTGCTTCTCGAAGATGCCCTCCTCGACGCCCAGGTAGATCGGCGCGACGTCCACGATCGGGATGACCCCGACCTCGACCTGCTTCAGCTCGCCGGCGGCGGACTCGCTGCCGGTCGCCTCCGTGGCAGCCCCGGTGGTGGTCCCGCCACCGGACGGCGAACCGGAACCGCAGGCGGTCAGGGCCAGCAGTGCGGCCGCGCCCACGGCGGCCAGTCGGACATTCCTCATCATCGGGTGCTCCTGGGTATGACATGCGGTGATCCGCGGCCGCGGGAGCGGCCGCGAGGCCAGGGCGAGGGGGTCGCCTAGCCTGTAAGGTGACTCACACTCTACTCAGCGGTCACAACGACCAACAAGAGAATTCCATTAACGATCTCAACTGTTCTACGGACGGAGAACCATGCAGGACGATGGTCAGGCCCTCGCCACCGCCGAGGAGTTCCACAGCCTCGCGGTGCGGCGGCTGCTCAGCCGCCACGGCCGCCTCTGGACGCAGCAGGTCTCGACCGACCACACCTCCATCCAGTTCGGCCTGCTGCTGTGCCTGGCCCGGTCCGCGGGCGGACTGTCCCAGTCCGAGATCGCCGAGCAACTGGCCGTGGACCGGGCGACCCTGACCGAGCTGGTGCACCGGATGTCCGCCCAGGGCCACGTGACGGTCTCCCGCGACCCCCGGGACGGCCGCCGCCGCGTGGCGACCCTGACCGACTCCGGCCGGGACCTGCTCCGGCAGTTGTACCGCCCAGCACTGGAGGTCAACGAACGGCTCTTCAACCCGCTGACGGCCGAGGAGACGAACCAGCTCACCGGACTCCTGCGCCGCGTCCTGGCCCACGACACCGACCCCGCGTCCGTACCCGAGCGCCCCTGAGCGGGACGGCCACGCACGAGGCCCGGCCCCTCGGCGCCGGCACCGCCGGCGGGTCGCTGCCGGGCAGCCGAACGCCCCGGCCCCTGGTATTCCAGGGGCCGGGGCGCC
>JAPFFX010000135.1 GCA_026645375.1 Citricoccus sp. WCRC_4
CAAGCCCGCGAAGGCGGCCCGGCCTGTCAAGGCGCGCCGGCCGTCGGTGCCCAGCTGGGACGAGATCGTCTTCGGCCGCAAGAACGACTGACGGTCCGGCCGGCGTGCGGCAGCCGGCCGGTCTAGCGCAGGGGCCGGTGCAGCATCAACAGCGGCACCTCGCGCTCGGCGCGGGTGGGCGAGCCGTGGTGCCCCACCATCTCGAAGGCCGCCGGGGCGGCTCGGCGTCCGTCGTACAGTGCCACCGGTCCGTGCGCGGCGACGAGCAACTCGCCGATGCGCGGCGTGACCCGGTCCTCGGTGACGCCGAACCAGCCGGCCTCCAGGGCCTGCTCGCGGGTGAGGATCCAGGCGTGCTCGCCGAAGGCGGCATGCCAGGCGGACGTGGTCCGCTCCCGCACGGCCGGGCCGGCGTCGGGCGCGAAGTGCAGCTGGACGAACCGGGGCTCACCGGCCGTGTGCTCGATCCCGTCGACCAGGGCGGGCATCGTGGAGTAGTCGATCCGCCCGGGCTCCGGGACGTCCACCATGCCGTGGTCCCCGGTCAGCACGAGGACGGTGTCCTTGGGCACGGACTGGCCCAGCCGGCGCGCCGCCGCATCGATCTCCTCGAGCGCGTAGAGCCACTTCTCGGAGCCGGTGCCGTGCTGGTGCCCGGCCTTGTCGAGCTCGTTCAGGTACAGGTACAGCAGCACCGGCCCCTTCGCCCCGTGCAACTCCTCGCGGGCGTGCTGGAACCGGGCGTGCAGCGTGGTCCCCCCGACGAAGCGGGACCCCCGCAGGGACGCCCGGGTCAGGGCGGAGCCCTCGAAGGCCGGCAGGGAGACGGTGACCGGCTCCACCCCGGTGCCGGCGAGCCGTTCGAAGACCGTGGCCTGAGGCTGCCAGAGCAATGGATCGGTCTGCGGGTCCCAGCCGCCGAGCTGGTTGATGACGGTGTCCCGGTCGGGATCGAGCACGTCATAGCCGACCAGGCCGTGCCGTCCCGGTTCCAGGCCGGTGCCCAGGCTGGACAGGGAGGCCGCGGTGGTGGTGGGGAACGCCGACTGCAGGGTGGCGGAATCGCGTTCCAGCACCGACCGCAGGTACGGCGCATGGCCGCCGTAGCGCTTCAACAGGGCCTTCCCGAGCCCGTCGACCATGACGACGGCGGCCCGGCGGGTCCGCGGCAACTGGAGCGCGTTGCTGAACCCCGGTGCGCCCAGCGCCGCGGCGGCCGAGGTCAGGACGCCGGCCAGTGACCGGCCGGCGTAGGGGGGCCCGGACGGGATCGGTGGAGTGGACGTCACCGCCCGGTCCGCTCCCGGTCCGGGTCGACGGTGGCGCGGCGCAGTTCGCGGTAGAAGGCCAGGGCCGAGTCGACGGCGCGCTGGCCCTCGGCCTCGGCAGCCACCCGCAGCACCAGGTCCTCGCGCGCCGAGGTGCCGGTGTATCCGTGGTCGGCATCGCAGTTGGGGTCCGCGCAGGCCGCCGGTGCCAGGTCGATCCGCTGTCCCCCGGCCCAGGTCACGGACAGGGTGACCTCGGCGACCGGGTCCCCGCGGCGGAAGTCCTGGGGCTGGGGGTGGACCGTGGTGGCCACCACCGAGTCGATGCGCCGCAGCGGGACCACCTCGGTGGACACCTGGGCCATGACCTGCTCGCCGGCGTCGTCCAGGGCGTGGTCGTCCAGGTGCAGTGCCGCCATGATGTCCCCGGCCAGGGCGAGCACCGTGATGTGCCGGTGGATCTCGTCGTAGTCGAAGTGCGTGTCCACGTGCACCAGGTGGCTGGTGACGGTGCGCCCGTCCAGCACCGAGTCCAGGACGTCCGCCACCAGTTCCGGGTAGAAGCCGGCACGCTCGAGGTCGGCCCCGAGGCTGGGGGGCACGCCGTCCGGACCGCCCGCCGGGACGACCGGGCGATGGACCGGGCCCGGCGCGTCCTGCGGCTCCGGTGGATTCGCACCGGAGTTGTCCGCGGCGCCCGAGGAATGGTGCCCGGACGGGTGCTGGCCGGAGCCGGGGTTCCTGCGCAGTGGAGTCATGCCGTCCATGCTATCGGCCCCGCCCGGTGCCGGCGGTGTCCCGGAAGCGGCGTCCGGGCGCGGTGCCCGGTGACGATGACCGGTCCCGGACACCGCGCTCCGGTCAGCCGCGCATGGCCCGGCGCGCGGAGTCCGTGCGCTGGGCCGCATTGGCCACGTCCACCTCGGCGGAGAGCACCGTGATCCCGCGGTCCGAGGCCAGCACCGGGTTGAAGCGGACCCGGGCGACCTGCGGATGGTCGTCCTTCAGGGCTGCGATGCGCGCCAGCAGGTCCTGCAGGGCGGCCGTGTCGACCTCGGGCAGTCCGCCGTAGCCGAAGAGCTTGGCCGCGGCGCGCGGTGACCTGATCATCCGGGCCAGGTCCTGGTCGGTCAGCGGGGGCACGAGGTGGACCCAGTCGTCCAGCAGGTCCACGGCGTCCCCGGCGATACCGAAGGACACCACGGGGCCCAGCAGCGGGTCCTCCAGGGCCGTGATGATGCAGGCCTGCCCCGAGGGGGCCATGGACTGCACCTCCAGGCTGGGACTGCCGTAGGGCTCGAGGATGCTGCGCATCTGGGCCACGTTGCGCCGCAGGGAGGCCGCGTCCACGATGTTGAGCCGGACCCCGCTCAGGTCCAGCCGGTGGCGCAGGTAGGAGTCGACGGCCTTGACCGCCACCGGCCAGCCCAGCCGGTCGGCGGCCGCCACGGCCTCGTCCTCGGTGGCGAACCGCTCCGAGGCGAGTACCTCGATGCCGTAACAGCCCAGCAGTTCCCGGGACTCGTCCGGGGAGAGCCGGACCAGGTCCGTCCCGGTGGCCCGGGCGGTCCAGCCATCGAGCAGGGTCTCGGCGCGGTTCCGGTCCAGTCCCTGCGGCTCCACGGCGATCCCCTCCTCCGCCTGGCGCCAGTCACGGTAGCGCACCAGCCGGGACAGCACCCGGGCGGCCTGTTCCGGGGAGGAGAACACCGGCAGTCCCCGCTGCAGCCCGCCGTCCTCGGTCGCGGGCGCGGACCGGCGCAGGGTCGCCGACTGGTAGTCCGGGTCCAGGACCCCGGTGAAGGAGGCCAGGACGGGGACGCCGGATCCCCGGGCCGCCTCCTCGACGGCGGCCGCCAACCGGTCCGCGTCCCCGGACTGCTGGTGCATCCCCGCCTGGGTGACCACCAGCAGGGCGTCCACGGTGCCACCGTCCACGGCGTTGCGGACCGCCGCGCCCAGGGCGCGTTCGGCGTCCTCCACCAGGTGCTCGGCGTCCATGTCGGGCACGTCCATGGTGGCTGCCACGGCCAGTCCGTGGCGCTCGGCGGCATCGATCACCACGCGGTTCAGGGCGAGCGAGTTGCCGAGCACCCCGACCCGCCCGCCGGCCGGCAGCGGCTGGCAGGCCACGGTCTGCATGAGGTCCATGAGGTCGTCGTGGTTGTCCACCTGGATGACGCCGGTCTGCTCCAGCATGGAGTCCACGGCGCCGGCCGGGGCCTGGGTGGTCCGGGTCTCGTGGCCGGGAGGCAACCTCCGACCCATCACGTCCGAGCGTGCCACCACCACCGGCTTGCGGCGGGACAGGCGCCGGGTGATCCGGGAGAACTTGCGCGGATTGCCGAAGGACTCCAGGTAGACCCCGACGGCGGCCGTGGCCGGATCGTCCTCGAAGTACTGCATCGCGTCATTGCCGGAGACGTCCGCCCGGTTGCCGGCGGAGACCATGGAGGACAGGCCGATGCCGCGACGGTGGGCCGCGGCGAACAGGGTGGCCCCGATCGCGGCCGACTGGGAGAACAACCCGACGGACCCCCGCGCCGGCAGGAACGGCGAGACCGAGGCGTTGAGGGACACGGCCGGGGAGGTGTTCACGATCCCCGCCGAGGCGGGCCCGATCACCCGCATGCCGTTGGACCGGGCCTGGCGCACCAGCTCCCGCTGGCGCGCGAGACCGTCGCGGCCGGCGTCGGCGTACCCGGCGGTGACCACCAGCAGGCCCTTGACGCCGTGCCGGGCACAGTCCCGGACCACCGAGGGGATCTCGTCCACGGGCACGGCCAGCACCGCCAGGTCGACGGGGCCGGGCACCTCGGACAGGGTGGACCGGGAGATCATCCCGGCCAGTTCCAGGGCCTCACGGTTGATGCCGTAGACCGGGCCGGTGTACCCGCCCTCGATGATGTTCTGGAGCAGGGAGAAGCCCACCGATCCGGACTGCCGGCTCGCGCCGATCACGGCCACGGACTCCGGGGCCAGCAGCTCGGCCAGGGATCTCGCCTCGGCACGGTGCTCGCGCGACTCCATGACCGCCCGGACCTTGGCCGTGGGGTCGATCGAGAACTCGACCGCCACCACGCCGTCGTCGAACCGGCGGGAGACCTCGAACCCGGACTCCTGGAACACGGAGAGCATCTTCCGGTTCTCCGGGAGGACCTCCGCGGTGAACCGGCGGATACCGTTCTCCCGCGCCGCCACGGCGAGGTGTTCCATGAGGATCGAGCCGATGCCCTTGCCCTGGGAGGCGTCCGAGATGTTGAATGCGACCTCGGCCTCGAGCGGGTCATCCAACCGGTCGTACCGGCCGATGCCCAGGATCTCCTCGCCGCGCAGCACCACCAGGCCGACCCGGTCCCGGTAGTCCACGTGGGTGAACCGGTCCAGTTCCTTCTTGGACAGCGTGGACTTGAAGGTGAAGAAGCGCAGGTAGATCGAGCTCTGCGACTGGCCCTCGTGCATGCGCAGCAGGCCGGAGGCGTCGTCCGGGGTGACCGGCCTCAGATGGGCCGTGGTGCCGTCCCGCAGGACGACATCGGCTTCCCAGTGGGACGGATATTCGGGAGTTCTCGACGTCTCGCCCATAGGATCACAGTAGACAATTCCCGTCGCGCACGCTGTGCCGCGACGACCATCCCCCACAAGGACACCCGCAGACCCCATGGCCCGAACCCCCAAGAAGACCTCCGCCCCGGCCGCCGAGGCCATCCCCCTGGAGCAGGAGAACATCGTCGACATCGATGTCTCCGCCGAGATGGAGACCTCGTTCCTGGAGTACGCGTACTCGGTGATCTACTCCCGTGCCCTGCCGGACGCGCGGGACGGGATGAAGCCGGTGCAGCGCCGCATCCTCTACATGATGAGCCAGATGGGCCTGCGCCCGGACCGCGGCCACGTGAAGTCGGCCCGCGTGGTGGGCGAGGTGATGGGCAAGCTGCACCCGCACGGCGACTCGGCCATCTATGACGCCATGGTGCGCCTGGCCCAGCCGTTCTCGCTGCGCCTGCCGCTGGTGGACGGCCACGGCAACTTCGGCTCGCTCGACGACGGCCCCGCCGCCCCCCGCTACACCGAGGCCCGGATGGCCCCGGCGGCCCTGGCGATGACGGCCTCGCTCGACGAGGACGTCGTGGACTTCGTCCCGAACTACGACAACCAGTTCCTCCAGCCGGCGGTGCTGCCGGCCGCCTTCCCCAACCTGCTGGTCAACGGCGCCTCCGGGATCGCCGTGGGCATGGCGACCAACATGGCCCCGCACAACCTGCGGGAGGTGGTGTCCGCCGCCCGGCACCTGATCGCCCACCCCGAGGCCACCCTCGAGGAGTTGATGCAGCACGTGCCCGGCCCCGACCTGCCCTCGGGCGGCCGGATCGTGGGGCTCGACGGCATCCGGGACGCCTACGCGTCCGGCCGCGGCTCGTTCAGGATGCGGGCGAAGGTCGCCATCGAGCAGGTGACGCCCCGCAAGACCGGACTGGTCGTCACCGAGCTGCCCTACGGCGTCGGACCGGAGAAGGTGATCGAGAAGATCAAGGACGCGGTCAACGCCAAGAAGCTCACCGGCATCTCTGACGTCCTGGACCTCACCGACCGCCGGAACGGCCTCAAGCTCGTCATCGAGCTGAAGTCAGGGTTCAATCCCCAGGGCGTGCTCGCCCAGCTGTACAAGGCCACGCCGATGGAGGAGTCATTCGGCATCAACAACGTGGCCCTGGTCGAGGGCCAGCCACGCACCCTGGGCCTGCGCGAGCTGCTGCAGGTCTACGTCGACCACCGGCTGGACGTGGTGCGCCGGCGGACGGCCCACCGCCTGGCCAAGAAGAAGGACCGCCTGCACCTGGTCGAGGGCCTGTTGCTGGCCCTCGTGGACATCGACGAGGTCATCCAGATCATACGTTCCTCGGATGACACCGCCGCCGCCCGCACCCGGCTCATGGGCGTCTTCGACCTCACCGAGATCCAGGCCAATCACATCCTCGAGCTGCGGCTGCGGCAACTGACGAAGTACTCCAGGATCGAGCTGGAGGCCGAGCAGGACGAGCTGCGCCGGGCGATCGAGGAACTCGAGGCCATCCTCGCCTCGGACGAGCGACTGCGCGCCCTGGTCTCCACCGAGCTGCAGGACGTGGCCGACGAGTTCGGCGACGACCGCCGGACCGTCCTGCTGGAGTCCGAGAACATCGCCGCCCCCTCCCCGACCGCAGGGGCCCTTCGCGCGGGCACGGCCCGGTCCGCGCTGCCCGGCACGCCCGGTCCCGACCCGCTGATGGTCGCCGACACCCCCTGCCTGGTGGTGCTCACCACCGCGGGCCAGCTGGCCCGCACGGTGGACGACACGCCGCTGGTCCCGGGGGGCCGCCGCCAGCGCCACGATGCCTACCGCTCGGTGGTGGCGACATCGGCCCGAGGGGAGATCGGCGCCCTCACCTCCAGTGGCAGGATCCAGCGCGTGCAGGTGGTGGACATCCCGTCGCTGCCGGACGCCTCGCCCACCCCGAACCTGACCACCGGGGTGAAGGTCAAGGACTTCCTGACCCTGCAGCGCGGGGAGTCGCTCGTGGCCCTGGTGCCCCTGGACACCGTGCTGGCCCTGGGGACGAGCCAGGGAGTCGTCAAGCGGGTGAACCCCGACTGGCCGCTGAACCGGGACGACTTCGAGGCGATCGCGCTCAAGGACGGTGACGAGGTGGTCGGGGCCGGGCCGGCACCCGGCGACGACGACCAGCTCGTCTTCATCACCCGCGCCGGCCAGCTGCTGCGCTACGCCGCCTCCCTGGTCCGCCCGCAGGGCCGCACCGCCGGCGGCATGGCCGGCATCAAGCTCGCCGCGGACGACGCCGTGATCGCGTTCTCCGCCGTCCCGGCCGCGGCGGCGGCCGAGGATGTCGCGGGGACCGATCGGGCCGTCGTCGTGACCGTCACGAAGGGTGAGCAGACCCTGCCGGGCACCGTCGCCGGCTCGGTCAAGCGCACCCCGCTGGCCGAGTACCCGGCCAAGGGCCGGGCCACGGGCGGCGTGCGGGCACACCGGCTGCTCAAGGGCGAGACGGAACTGGCGCTGGCCTGGGCCGGAGCCGGGCCCGCCCTGGCGGCCACCGCCACGGGCGTCGCGCGTGCCCTGCCGGCCGAGTACGGGGCCCGCGACG